>NZ_JBFULE010000522.1:0-3783 GCF_056400485.1 Roseateles sp. P5_B10 | reverse complement strand
GGCCTGGGCGGCGGCAGCGAGCACGGCATTGCGCACATGGCCACCGGCGAAGTCACCCAGGGCGGCCAGGCGGTTGAGGTCGGCGGCGCTGCAATCGCTGGCCTCGCCCAGGTGGGCCTGCCAGAGGCTGCGCCGCGCGGTAGCGTCGGGCGCGACGAAATCGATGATGAAGTCCAGCCGGCGCGCGAAGGCCGGGTCGAAGCGGGCGCGGCTGTTGCTCGTCAGCACGACGATGCCGCTGTGGGTCTCGATGCGCTGCAGCAGGTAGTTGGTCTGCGCATTGGCGAAGCGGTCGTTGGCGCTGGCCACCTCGGTGCGCTTGCCGAACAGGGTGTCGGCCTCGTCGAAGAGCAGCACTGCGTCGGCATGCTCGGCGCGGGCCAGCAACTCGGCCAGGTTCTTCTCGGTATCGCCTATCCATTTGCTCAGCATGGCCGCCAGGTCCACGCGGTAGACCGGCAGGCCCAGACGGTGGGCCAGCCACTGGCCGGCCAGCGACTTGCCGGTGCCGGAGCCGCCGGTGAACAGCATACGCACGCCATCGCAGGCGCGCGTGCGTGCCGCCGCGCCCAGGCCGACGTGCAGGGTCTCGCGTTGCATACAGCGCTGCACGATGCGCTCCAACTCGGAGCGCAATTGCGGGCTGGCGACGAGGGCGGCGTCGGGCACGGATTCGCTCAGCGGTTGGGCCAGCGCGTCGAGGGCGCGGCCCGAGGGTGTCATCAGGGCGGCGCGGTGCAGGCTCTCCGTCGTGGCCTGGCCGGCACCGAGCAGGCGAGCCAGGCGGGCGTGGTCGCTGATCTGGGCGTAGCCGGCGCGGTAGCGGCCAGCGGCTTGCGTGGCCAGGGTCTCATCGGCCAGCGCGTCCCGCCAGAGCGCGGTGCGGGTCGCCGCATCGGGCAGCGGCACGCGCCAATCGGCCATGGGGCCATCGCGACGAACGCCGCCGTCCAGGCCGGTGACGACCAGGGCCGGGCCGTCGTACACGGCCAGGGCCGGCAGGGTGGTTACGGTGCCGGGTGAGCCGTCGATCTCGAAAACGGGAACCCGGCCGGTCAGCACCAGCCAGGCCTCGGCACCGGGCGGCAGGGTGTCCGCATTGGCAAACCAAGCCGGCTCGGCGCCGAGGCGGTGCACGAGTTCGGCGGCCAGGCCGCGCGCCTCATGCGGCGCGGCGCTGCGGATGACTAGGCCGGAGCGCGGCATGGCGGCCAGGTCGCGGGCCCAGTCGGACAGCGGCGTGTCCAGGGCGGGCACGGGGGCCGCGGGCCACAGCGCAGGCGTCGGCGCAGCGGGCCAGTCGCAGGCCACGCCGGCCAGCGCGGCGGCGATGGGGGCAGGCACACGCAGTGCGGTCTCGCACAGTGGGCGTGCACAGTTCGGCTCCTCGGCCTGCAGCAGGCCATGGCGCATGGCGCGGCCATAGGCCAGGGCGTGAAGGGTCGTGGCTTCGCTGTGTTGCGGGTCCAAGGCGCTGAAGCTCTCGTGCAGCGGCGCAAAGGCGCGCGCCAGCAGGGCCAGCGTCGGCCGAGGGCTGGGCTGCGGCGCCTGCATCCAGGCGATGACGCGGCAGGCCAGTGGATCATCTTCAACGGCCGCGACCAGGGCGAGCGCCAAGGTTTCGATGGTGCTTAAGCCAAAGGCGTCGCGGGCGCGAGCCAGCGCCGCATCGCTATCGACGCTGGCCAGCGCCTGGGCACGCCAATCGTCCCCGCCGGCGGCAACCAGCGCCTCGCGCAGAAATCGTTCCTCAGGTGCCGCGCTCGGCTCGCTCGGATGAACGAGCAAGGCACCCAGCGCCGCGAGTCCGAAGTCGCGCGGGCGCATCGTCAGCGTCAGTTGGGGCGGCAGGTCGGCGGGGTTCATGAGCGCGTCACGAGGGGTAGTGGAAGTGCACGATGCGGCCCAGCCAGGGCACGAAGCCGGGGTTGATGTCGAAGCCAGCGCGGCGGATGCGCAGATCCAGCGAGGCCGGCGGGAACTCGACGTCGATGCGCTCGGGCGAGACCCAGACCGCGCCGCGGCGTCGTGCAATGCGCAGCAGGGGCAGGTGGGCGTCGTGGACGGCGGCGAGGCGGGCGGTGCGCAGCCAGTGCGGGTCGTCGACGAGGGGCAAGTCGAGCCCGGCGAGTGCGGTGCGCATGACATCGTCGTCCGGAATGTGCAGGTGCCTGCAGGCGGCCCGCATTGCACCGGCCCAGGCGGCCAGCGGATCGTCGGCGTCGTCCAGGCCGTGGCGCAGCAGCATGGGCAGCAGCAGCCACAGGCCGGACCAGGGGCTGGCGAGGCCGTTGCTGAGGAGGGCGTGAGGCTCTGGTTTGGCGATGGCCTGAGCCGCAGGCGCTTCGGTGGCGATGCCCTCTGGGCGTCGGGACGCTGCAGGCGCTGCTTCGTCGGGAAGCGCTGCCAGCGCTTTTGCCTCCGCCTGCTGAGCATTCGGCAGGGTCGACGATGTGACGCGCCGCTCGATGAGCGCGTCTTCAGCGCAGGCCGACATGGCTGTCATCAGCTCAAGCAGCCGTGCCCGCGGTGTCACGGCTGGCGGCGCAGGCGACTCGTTGTGAAGCCGCCGATGAGCCAGCTGGGGGTCCTCATCTGCCGCTTCGATCAGGCTCAGGACGGCGAGGGCTTGCGCATCGGCGATGGCCTCGATGAACTGCGCCGCCAGCCTGTGCTCAGCGACCAGCGCCAGCAGCGCACGCACTTGCAGGGCCTGCCGCCGCGCCCCGGCGAGGGTGCAAGGCCCGGGCGCTTCGTCATCTGCCATCAGCATCAGCGCCACGGCACGCGCCGGCCATGCGCCGTCCACATGCGGTGAAATCAGCCGCTGCCAGAACCAGGCCTTGGCGTCCTCACCGCGCAGCCATCGCCGCAACAGCGCCTGGCGCGCCACTGCCAGGCCAGGCGCCCACACCGCTTCGGCCGTCTCGCTCGCCTGCTCCATGGGCTGGGCCTGCGCTGCCAGTTGCTGCCAGGCCCGCTCCAGCTGCAGGGCCAAGGCCTGCGCACTGGCACCTGCCGCCACGCGAAGCCGCAGTCGGCGCACAAGCACAAAGCGATTCAGCAACGCAGCCGGCTTGGACGAAACGCGCAGCGCGTCCTCCACGTTAGGCAACAGGCCCGGCACCGCTGACCGCGATCTCAGTCGCAGGCGTTGGACGGTGATCTCGGTCGCGGCCATGGCTCATCAACCCAGCAGGAAGTTCACCGTGGACCGCGCGCTCGGCGTGAAGCCGGCCTGCACGGTCTGGGTCACGCTGACATGGGCGATGCCACCCACGATGTCGGCCACCACGGCATGGGCGGCGATACGGGCCACGCCGTGGGAGGCATCCAGCACCGGGTCCATCAGCTGCACCTTCATGCCCACGCGCAGCCGGTCGGGCAGCGAGGGCTGGACCTCGAAGCGCACGCCTGGGTGGATGGGAATCGGTCGCACCAGCCGGCCGGTGAGCAACTGGCCGGCCGGGCTGTGGCTGGCCGCCAGCAGGCAGACGCGCACCAGCGCCGCCATCAGCGCCACGGCGCGGGGCTGGCTCGCGTCCGCGCGGCGGCGCAGCCAGGACGCCAGGTCGCGGATGTCTTCGCGGTCATCGCGGTCCAACTCGGCGAAGTGGGGCAGCGTCGACAGATCGCCCAGGTCGCCCACCGTGTCGAACTGGCTGAAGCGCTCGGCCCAGTCCAGGCGGATGCCGGCGCGTACCGTGGACAGCCGGGCGTGCAGGCAGGTGGCCACCTGGGCGATGCGGGCAAGTTCCTCCGTCACGCGGCGGTTCAGCAGGT
>NZ_JBFULE010000521.1:0-3784 GCF_056400485.1 Roseateles sp. P5_B10 | reverse complement strand
GCTTGAAGGCGAGCGCTACGGGGTGCGGCGATGAAGCTGATCGACGACGCCCGTCGGGTCTGGCCGAGACTCTGGTCGGTGCGGCTGAGCCTGCTTGCCGCCGGCCTCGGCGCAGTAGACGCGGCGCTGCCGCTCATCGCGCCACAGGGCGGCAGTGTGCGCTTCGCCCTGATAACTGCGGCTGTCTCGCTTGGCGCAGCCGTGGCGCGCTTGGTGAGTCAGCCCAAGCTCAAGAAGGATGCCGACGATGCCTGACACAAAGCCCAAGCCAGGTGCGAGCCGCCGCAATGCGCTCATTGCCGCTGTGGCCGCCATCGCCATCCCCGCCGAAGGCCTGCGGCAATACGCCTACCGCGACCCGCCTGGCATTCTCACCGTCTGCTATGGCCACACCGGTGCAGACGTGCAGGCCGGCAAGCAGTACAGCTTGGYCGAGTGCCGCGGGCTGCTCGACAAAGACCTGGTCGAAGCCGTCGATTTGGTCGAGGCCTGCGCGCCAGCGGCGCCGGACTCGGTCAAGGTCGCCTACAGCGACGCGGTGTTCAACATGGGCCCCGCCATCGCCTGCGACCCCAGGGGCAGCACCGCGGCCCGCCTGCTGGCCGACAAGCAATGGCGCCAGGCCTGCGAGCAGCTACCGCGCTGGGATAAGGCCCGCGTCAACGGCCAGCTCGTGGCGCTGCCTGGCCTCACCAAGCGACGGCTGGCCGAGCGTGACGCGTGCGTCGCGGGGTTGCCGTGATCCCGCTGTGGCTGGTCAGGCTTGGCATCTACGCCGCGGCCGCGCTCACCATCTTCTCGGCTGGCGCGTTCACGCACATGCGTTGGGCCGAGGCCAAGGCCGCCAAAGCCGCATTGCAAGCCTCCGAGCAAGCCCGAAAGGTCGACCATGACAACGCCGTCTCCCTCATCCGCAAGATGGACAGCTACAGCGTCACGACTGTGGAGAGCCAGCGCCGGGCCCTTGTTGCTCGCTCTGACCTTGATCGGGTGCGCCACAGCACCGCAGCCATTGCCGCCGCTCCCGCTGCCTCAGCCAACTGTGCTGACCCAAGACTCGCCCGAATCGCTGAGCTACTCGGCGAGGGTGCGAGCCTGGCTGAAGAAGGCGCGCGACACGTTGACGAACTTCGAGCCAAGCGCGACGCCTTGAAGTAGGCCGACCATGCCGTGGCACCTGCAGCCTACAAGACTGACGGCCCGACTTTTCTCGGCCAGCCGCAGCTTCGAGCAGCGCGACCCGCCCGACGTGATCGCCCAGGTTGATCTGCAGGCTGACGGCGCCGCCTATATCCACGCCACCATGAGCCGGGCGGACGGCAGCACGTCGCCGGGCGTCTGGCGCGAGCTGATCCGCAAGCTCCGGGAATTCGGCGTCACGAGCGTGAGTTGGGACCACAAGGGCAAGACTGGTGGCGGCGACACGGGCAGGGCCTGGCAGGACACGGTAGCCATAGGGGAGCGGTGATGGACTGCCCGTATTGCGGCGATCCTGGCCACTCCAGCCTCGGCAAATGCCCGAAGTGGACCGGAAGGAAGTTAGCCCTTCTTCCCGTCGTGGCCGGTCAGGTGCTTGTTCGTCGGCGCCAGAGCATAGTTCTCGTCCAGGGTCTCCGGGCAGTCGCGCAGCTCGCAACTACCCTCAACGCGCGTCGCTGTGGGATCGCGCTGCAGGGCATCCTCGACGCGGTAGCGGCAAGGGCTCTTGCGCCGTCGGCCCCACTGGTCGGTCATCATCCAGTACCAAAACTCGGTGGTTTTCATACTGTTCATTTATACAGCATTAAGAAACCGAAATCCGTGGAAAATGCGTGACAGCCGGTAGTTTGTCTTCGGCGTTTGGTTGGGTGGGCTCATAACCAATTGATTCACAAAAAGAATCACCTCCCTTACACGGAGATTGTCGGCGGTTCGAGCCCGTCAGCGCCCACCACCCGACCCCAGGGCGGCGTCCGCCGTCTCGCATTTAGAATGCGGCTCCCTCGAAGGCGAACCTCGGTTCGCCTTCGTCGCGTTTGATCCTCAAGGCTCCCCGAGATGTTTGAATTCGTCCGCACGCACAACCGCCTGTTCCAGTTCGTCCTGCTGTTGCTGATCCTGCCGTCCTTCGCCCTCGTCGGCATGCAGGGCTACACCAGCATGATGGGTGGTGCCAACACCGGCGTGGCAAGCGTCGATGGCCGCAAGATCACCCAGGCCGAATGGGACGTCGCCCAACGTGAGCAGGCCGACCGCATCCGCCGCCAGAGCCCGGGCGTCGATGCCAAACTGCTGGATACGCCGGAAGTGAAACGCCAGGCCCTCGAGAACCTGGTCAACGAGCGCACGCTCAAGGCCGCCGCGGAGCACCAGCACTTCACGCCCAGCGCTGAGTCCSTCAACGCCCGCTTCTGGAATGACCCGCAGTTCGCCTTTCTGCGCAACCCCGACGGTACGGTCAACAAGGCCCTGCTCGCGGCCCAGGGCATGACGCCTTCCATCTTCATGGAGCGCCTGCGCCAGGACTACGCCGTCCGTCAGGTCACGGCCCCCATCGAGTCCTCGGCTGCCGTCGGCGCCGCCAGCCCCAAGCTGGCCTTCGACGCCCTGCTGCAGCAACGTGAGGTGCAGTTGCAGCGTTTCGACGTCAAGGACTTCGCCGCCAAGCTCAACCCGAGCGATGCCGACGTCGAGGCCTTCTACAAGGAACCGGCGAATGCCGCCAAGTTCCAGCTGCCTGAATCGGCCCAGATCCAGTACGTCGTGCTCGACCTGGACGCGCTGAAGAAGGACGTCAAGTTCAGCGAAGACGACCTGCAGAACTACTACAAGGAAAACGCAGCACGCTATGGTGTGCCCGAGGAGCGCCGCGCCAGCCACATCCTCATCAAGGTGGAGCGCAATGCGCCAGCCGAAGAGCGCGCCAAGGCCAAGGCCAAGGCTGAGGAGATCCTGGCGCAAGTGCGCAAGAACCCCGGCGAGTTCGCCGCGCTGGCCAAGAAGAATTCCCAGGACGAAGGCTCGGGCGCCAACGGTGGCGACCTCGACTTCTTCAGCCGCGGCGCCATGGTCAAGGAGTTCGATGCTGCGGTCTACGCGATGAAGCAGGGCGAGATCAGCAACCTTGTCGAGACCGATTTCGGTTATCACATCATTCAGCTGACCGGTACCCGCGGAGGCGACAAGAAGCCCTTCGAGGCGGTGCGCACCGAAGTCGAGAACGAAGTGCGCAAGCAACTCGCCCAGCGCCGCTACTCCGAGGCTGCCGAGCAGTTCGGCAATCTCGTCTACGAGCAGTCCGACAGCCTGCAGCCCGCAGCCGACAAGCTCAAGCTGCAGGTCCAGACCGCCACCGTGCAGCGCCAGCCGCAGCCCGGCGCAGCGGGCCCGCTCGCCTCGCCCAAGCTGCTGGAAGCCGTCTTCGGCAACGATGCACTGCGCAACAAGCGCAACACCGAAGCCGTCGAGACCGGTCCCAGCCAGCTCGTGTCGGCTCACGTCACCCAGCACAACCCGGCCCGCGTGCCGCCGCTGGCCGACGTGAAGGACAAGGTGCGCGAGCAGCTCGTGCACAAGCTCGCCGCCGAGCAGGCCAGGAAGGCCGGCGAAGCCCGCCTGGCCGCGATGAAGGCCAACCCGGCGGACACCGCCGGCCTGGAAGCTGCCGTCTCCGTTTCGCGCGCCAAGCCGCAGAACCTGACGCGCACCCAGCTCGAAGCCGTGCTCGGCGCCGATGCCGCCAAGTTGCCGGCCGCCGTTGGCGTGGCGGCCGACGACGGCGGTTATGTCGTCGTGCGCATCAACC
>NZ_JBFULE010000520.1:0-3787 GCF_056400485.1 Roseateles sp. P5_B10 | reverse complement strand
GCCGTGCGCACCTCGGGCGGTGGTTCTGGGGCTAGGACCGGCCGTGTGAAGGGCTGCCTCGAATTCACATCCTCCGCCACCGTTCGGCTGGGGTGGATGAGACCCAACCACGGTGAACAAGCACGCCGATGGGGGGCTTTTTTACTCGGAAATAGTTCGTTCAACGCCCGAACCAAATGGCTTGGGTTCGGCGAGACGGGCCCGAGCTCAAAGGAGCGCTCTCGCTGCAAGTTCTGCAGTTGAGCAGCTACCAGTTATTTCAGAAAAGGAGACAGAACGTGACGAAAAAGTCGATTCCACACGCCAAGAAGTTGACCGCTGTAGCGGCATGCGCTTTTTTGGCCGCCTGCGGGGGCGGAGGGGGCGGAGATAGTGGTGGAGGGTCTGAGGGGCGCTTCCAGGCCATCAGCTTCAAATATCCGGGCGGCAACACCTTGTTGAACGGCCCGACCGCGTTGTCCGCAACAGCCACTTCCGGGTTGCCGGTCAGCTTCCGTACCGGCACGCCCACCACCTGCACGGTGGCGGACAAACAGGTGACCCTGGTGGCTGCAGGAGACTGCCTGGTCATCGCGAGCCAACCCGGCGGCGTTGGCTCGGACKGCACCGTATGGGCTGCTGCAGACGATACGAGCCAAGTGTTCGTCGTGTTGAAGCATGCACAACGCCCGCTGGTGCCGGTGGGCATCGTTCTGCGCGGAGCGGCTCCCGTCAACATCACGCTGCCAGACAAAACTGACGCTGGCATGCCGGCAACCTACACGGCGACGAAGACGCCCGAGGTTTGCACGGTCAGCGGCACGACGCTGAAAGTCCTGCAGCAAGGGTTCTGCACGCTTGGGGTGACGGCGGCGGAAAATGACTCATACACAGCCATGCCCGAGGGGCAGGCCTTCATTGAAATCGGCGCCTTGCCGCCCGCGGTGGTTCCGTTGGGCGGCGCGACTCAAACAGTCGTGCTGGGCACGGTCGATGCCAATGGCAACGCCCTGACGTACGCAAGCACCACGCCCACGGTTTGCACGGTGGCCGGCAATGAGCTTCGTCTGACCGCCAAGGGTAGCTGCGCGGTGACCCTGTCCAGCGCAGCGGGCACTTCTGAGAAGCTTCAGGTGCTCGCCGACCCGCTGTTGGTGTCTAGTGGGTTTGCGCCAGGCAGCAGCGTCGGCTGGACGGAGTCCTACAGAACCTGGCAAGGCGGTCGTGTGTCCGTCAACCCCTGGAGCAGCACTCTGGCCGCGGGCTGGGAGCGGTGTAACGCCAATGCCGACGATGGCACAAGTGTGGAGAACTGGTGCTACAGCAAGGTCTCCGACGACGGGTTGTCTCTCGTTTCTTCACTGCACCTTCCCGAGAGCAGGTGGACCCCGGGTAACTGGAATTACGGCTTCAATCGCATCGACATCTTCTCGCCTTGGACCATCGGGTTCAAGACGGATGACGACACCCTCAACGGGCTGAAGGTGACCAACGAGAAGACGCTCAACTTCACCCTGGGCGTCAATGCCGAGCTCTTCGCGGCTGCGAAGCCCATCGTCGTGCACCTGGATCTGGGCAAGAGCAATAAAAACAATTGCAACGTCGCTCTGAGCACCTTGGTGTGGGTCCCGAAGGCGGGGATGGTCAGCTACGCCGTGCCTCTGGACAACTTTGCGGTCACTGAGTCGTGCGGCCTGCCGGACATCACCAAGGCTTCGCTGGACGACGATGTGCGCAAGCTGCCGAATCCGTATGACAGCACGGGCGCCCCCGTCAACGAAGCCGCGTTCAAGGCAGCCCTGGACAAGCTTGCGGCCTCGCGTGCCTCGGCTGCGACGCTGCTGAAGTCCTCCACCGTGGTGCGCACGCGCTTCTGGCTGATGGACATCAACTTGGACAACAAGACCGACGGCATCACTGCCTCCGACTTGACCCTCAAGGGCCTCATCTACTTCCAATAACCCAGTTCGCGCGCGGCGTYGCGTGCCGGTGGCCGGTCTCCCGTGTTGATCGGGCAAGTGCCACGGCATCCGATGCCGAGAAGGCGAAGCCGCCCACACGGGCGCGCTGCCGCCGACTCATCGAAGGAATACGGAGACACCATGAAAAAACAATTCCGCACCACGGCCATCCATCGCGGCATGGTCCACATGATGCTGCTGACCGTCGGCAGCGCCGCGCTGGCGCAGTCGGCGGCTGAAAAGCCGGCAAACCTGGAAACCGTCGTCGTCACCGGTCAGCGCGCAGCGCTGCAGTCGGCACAGAAGATCAAGCAGAACGCCGAGGAAATCGTCGACTCGGTCGTCGCCGAAGAGGCCGGCAAGCTGCCGGACAAGTCGATCACCGAAGTGCTGCAGCGCGTCGTCGGCGTCGTCATCGACCGCAACAAGTCGCGCGGCGACCCGGAGCACTTCTCCGTCGAAGGCTCGGGCATCAGCGTGCGCGGCCTGAGCTGGGGCTCGTCGCTGCTGAATGGCCGCGAGTCATTCTCTGCCGGGTGGCCGGGCCGCGAGCTGAGCTGGGGCGACATCCCGCCTGAGCTGATGGCCGGCGTGGACGTCTACAAGAACCCCTCCAGCGAAATCATCGAAGGCGGCGTCAGCGGCACGGTGAACCTGCGCACGGCCTTGCCCTTTGACTACAAGGTGACCAAGGCCTACATGTCGGCGGGCAACAACTACGTGCAGCGCTCAGGCAAGAATTCGCCCAGCCTGTCGGGGCTGTACACCACGCAGTGGAATACGGACATCGGCCGTGTGGGCGTGCTGCTGGATGTGTCCTACAACCACACCAGCTTCCAGAACGAGAGCCTCCAACTGGACGCCTACTACCCCCGTACCGACCTGATCGAGGGCAAGGTGGCGTGGGCGCCGAAATCGGCCTCGTTCCGCAACAACACCGGCGACAACGAACGCGCCGGCTTCTACGGCGCGCTGCAGTGGAAGAAGGACGGCATGGACTCGTCGCTGACTTATTTCGTGTCGGGCACACGGGAGACGGGCAGCGAGCAGGGCTTCTACACCGGTATCGAGAACGCGTACAAGTCGAAGATCGACCCCGCGACAGCGAAGTACGACGCCAACAATGTGCTGCTCTCGGGCAAGTACACCTATCCGACCGGGCCCGGGGCGAACGACTTCGAGGCTGGCGGCCTGGGCTTGCAGATCACGCGCGGCTGGAACCAGACCACCTCGAAGACCGGTGAACTGGCGTGGAACTTCAAGTGGGCCGTCAACGACAACTGGCTGCTGCAGAACGACGTCCAGTGGGTTCACGCGAAGAACGATTCGGTCGGCCGCAACCTGCAGTTGGGCACTTTCGCGCCAAGCATGGGCATCGACGTGTCAGGAAAGGGCCCGTTGCGCCTCGAGTTCGACCAGGCCGCCACGGATTTCCTGGCCGATCCGAAACACTATTACTGGAACCTGATCATGCCGAGCGCCAGCAAGGCCGACGGCGACTTGTACGCATGGAAGGCAGACGCGCGATACCGTTTCGAGGACAACCCCATCCTGCGTGACATCCGTGTCGGCGTGAGAGCCACCTACCGCGTGGCGCGCCGCTACGAACCCACGGGCAATGGGTGGAGTTCCATTGCCGAACCCTGGGACGTCAAGCAGAACGTCGTACCCGGTCAATATCCCCCAGACAACGGCCAGGGGGGGCGGCGCCCAAGCTTCGCGTACCTGAAAGATGCGAAGTACCAAACCGTCCCGGTCGAAGTGTTCAACTTCGGCAGCTTCTACGGGGGCAAGGCGGGCTCGCTGCCGAACATCGTCATGCCGACGGTCAGTGCCGTGCGCGACTA
>NZ_JBFULE010000519.1:0-3789 GCF_056400485.1 Roseateles sp. P5_B10 | reverse complement strand
CCTCGGGCGTATCCAGCCGGCGGAAATAGAGCTCGTTGACGATGGCCAGTATCGGAATCTCGAAGCCCATCACGTGCACCTGCGGGCCGCGCGCGACGATGTTGAGCTGCGCGCCGTCCGTCGTCACCTCGACGAAATCGCGCTGGAACCGGAAGATACGCAGGAAGTCGACAAAGTCGCTCTTGATGAAGCGCAGGCYCTTCACATAGGCCAGCTCATCGGCGCGAAAGGTCAAGGCACACAGCGCCTGCAGCTCGCGCTCGACGTCGGCCTTCAGCTCGGCCAGCGGGTAGCCGGGCTGGTTGCGGCAGACGAAGCGGTACTCCGCCTGCGTCTGCGGGTGGCGATGCAGCAGCGCCTGCCACATCGTGAACTTGTAGAGGTCGGTGTCCAGCAGGCTGGTGATGACGGGGGTGCTCATGCCTGGATCTCCGTGCTGGTGGACAACTGCAAACTGCGTGCCCGCATCGCGGCCAGGAAGCCGGCCTGCTGGGCCTCGAAGCCCGCCACGGGGCTGATGCAATCGGTCAGCAGCACCAGTTTGGCCAACTGCCGCGACGGCAGATGGTCGGCCAGGTGTTCGACGGTGGCTCTCACGCAATGGCTGCCGGCCTCGCCGGCGATCAGCACGCGGTCGAAGCGATCCAGCTCGGCCAGCAGGGCCTGGTTCAGCGCGGTGCTTTCGTCGGACGGGTCGGGCACCTCGGCCTGCAGCGCGCTGTAGTGCTCGGTCCAGGGGTTCTCGCCCTTGGTGACGACGGCCACCGAGCGCCCTTCCCTGTCCGTCCAGGCGTCCAGCGCAGCCTGCAGGCCGGCGTGCACGCCATGGCCCCAGCTGCCCATCTGGCAGTGCACCGGCCAGACCATCAGCGTGTAGCGGCCGGCGGCCTCCAGCGCGTCCAGATAGGCCAGCGCGCGGTCGAGCCGGACGGGGTCGCGCGGCAGGTATTCGTTCGCGCGAACCTGGGCGGCCGTGATGGGCGTGAAAGGCCCGGGGTGGCGGCCGCTGGCCGTTTCCTGCCAGAAGCCAGGGTGGGCGATATCAATGCGGTGATGCGAATCCAGCGTCACGGTGATGGCGTCGATCTGGCCGCGCAGGCGCTCCACCAGGCCAGCGGCGCGCTGCAGGTCGGCGTGAGCACCGGCCACCGGCAGCGCGGGCTGGATGAGTTCTCCCGTTACCGGCGAACGCGGCAGCCAGTCCAACGGCAGGTCGCAGAAATCGTTCTGAGGGTCGATCAGCAGCAGATGCGTCTTCATGGGCGTGTCCTGTTGTTGTGGGCCTCCTGGCCGGCGCAACTCTATCGACTCAAGGATGCATTCCGGCAGGCGCTGCGACGGGTGGAGCGCGGGCGGAAAGCCTGATCACGCCTCTGCAAAGAACCGGCTCGGTGGCATGCCCACCGTGCGCGTCACCATGGCCGTGAAGGCGCTGGCACTGGCATAGCCGAGCTCGCTGGCGATATGGCTCATGGGCCGGCCGCGCGCGGCCAGGGTCAGCGCGTGGGCCAGCAGCAGTTGCGAGCGCCATTGCGCGAAGCTGGTGCCGAGCTGCTCGCGGAACAGCCGGCTCAGCGTGCGCGGGCTGGCGCCCGCCTCGGCGGCCCATTCGTCCAGGCCGGCATGGCGGCCGGGCTCGCGCAGCATGGCCTCGCAGAGCTTGCGCAGCCGCGCGTCCTGAGGCAGGGCAACGCCCAGCGCCAACGGGCGGGCGCGCTGGAGTTCACTGAGCACCAGCCGCTCCATGGCGCCGCGGCGCTCGGCGTCGTCGCGGCCCTCCGGGGGCGCGGGATCGGGCATGGCGGGCAGGGCCAGCACTAGCTCGCGCAGCAGCGGCGACACCTCCAGCACCCGCCCCACCTGCCAGGCCTCGCCCGCCAGCAGCTCGGGGCCGAGGTAGAGGGTGCGCAGGTCGCACTGCTCGATGGCCGTGACCGCGTGGACGACGCCAGGCGGAATCCACACCGCCCGCGACGGCGGCACGATGTAGGTCGACGCCTCGGTGTTGACGCGCACGGCGCCCGTCATCGAGAACACGAGCTGGGCCCAGTCGTGCCGGTGCGGCTGGATGTCGGCCAGGTGCTCCAGCAGCCGCGATTTGGCGCGCAGCGGCCGCTCGGGCGTCGGCGCGAAGAGCTCGGGCGAGAAGGCAGGAAAGCTGCGGCGGCTGGCCATGGCTGAATTTCGACAGAAGTTGACGAACCATCGTAACAACGCCGACGCTGCCCTGCCTACATTGAGGGCATGGATACCGCCCTCGCCTCTTCCCTCGACGCCGGCCTGCAGCGCCGGCGTGACGTCACGACGATCTCGACCATCGGTGTCGCCCACGGCACGTCGCACTTCTTCCACATGCTGCTGCCGCCGCTGTTCCCGGCCTTCATCCAGGCTTTTGGCCTGAGCTATTCGGAACTGGGCTTGCTGGTGACGACCTTTTTCGTCATCTCGGGCGCCGGGCAGGCGCTGTCGGGCTTCATCGTCGACCGCATCGGTGCCCGGCCGGTACTGTTCGCGGCGATGGCGAGCTTCTTTCTCGCCTCCATCGCTGCGGGCCTGGCCCAGGGCTTTGGCGGGCTGATGCTGGCGGCAGCACTCGCCGGCGTCGGCAACGCCCCCTTCCACCCGGCCGACTTCACCATCCTGAACAAGCGTGTGTCGCAACCACGCCTGGGCCACGCCTTCTCGGTGCATGGCATCAGCGGCAACCTCGGCTGGGCCWTCGCGCCGGTGTTTTCCATCGGCATTGCCGAGGCGACGGGCAACTGGCGTTTCGCCTATGTCGGCACCGCCCTCGTTGCGCTTTCGGTGATGGCCCTGCTGTTCTGGCAGCGCTCGGCAATAGACGACCGTCAAGGTTCGTGGGGACACGCGAAGCCGGCGGCCGGCGTCAAGGCCGAGCACCCCATGGCTTTCCTGAAGCTGCCCTCGGTGTGGCTGTGCTTTTCCTTCTTCTTCTGGAGCACGGCGGCGCTGTCGGCCATCCAGAGCTTTGCCAGCCCGGCCCTGCACCAGATCTACGGCCTGCCGCTGGCACTGACGGCCTATGTCGTCACGGGCTACATGCTGGCCGGCGCGGCGGGCATGGTCTGCGGTGGCTTCCTGGTCGCCAAGGCCGAGCGACTGGAGCGCACGATTGCGTTTGCCATGGCCTTTGCCGCCGCACTGCTGCTGCTGACGGCGACCGGCTGGCTGCCCGGCGGGCTGGCGGCCATCGTCGCCGCGCTGGCGGGTTTTGGCACCGGCCTGGCCGGCCCGTCGCGCGACATGCTGATCAAGCGCGCCTCGCCGCCGGGAGCGACCGGTCGGGTCTATGGCACGGTGTATTCGGGCCTCGATATCGGCTTTGCGATTGCCGCACCCGTGTTCGGGGCCATCCTGGACCAGGGCATGCCGCGCGGCGTGTTCGCGGGCTCGGCGGCGGCGTTGATGATGGGTATCGCGTCGGCGGGCCTGGTGGGGCTGGGCCTGAGCCGCAGGACGGCGGCGGTGCCGGCCCAGGCGTGACGGGGCTTCACGAGATTGCTTCTGACATGGCCACTGTCGCGCCCTCGTCCCTAACTGCCCGATGACAGGCACCGACGCTCCAAGCCCTCCACCGTATTACCACGGCACCAAGGCCGACCTGCAGGCCGGCGACCTGATCCAGCCTGGCTATGCATCCAACTACGGCCAGCGCAAGAAGGCGAACTACGTCTATCTGTCCGCGACGCTGGAAGCAGCGATCTGGGGCGCAGAGCTGGCCGTGGGCGACGGCCGCGGCCGCATCTACATCGTGGAGCCCACCGGCCC
>NZ_JBFULE010000518.1:0-3790 GCF_056400485.1 Roseateles sp. P5_B10 | reverse complement strand
GCTCTACCGCGCCTACGTGACCCGCGCCAGCGAGACGGGCAAGCCGGAATGGGACAACACCGCCGCCATGCGCGAGATCGTGGCCCTGCGCCAGGAAGAGGCCCAGTTGCTCGGCTATGCCAGCTTCGCCGAGGTGTCGCTGGCGCCCAAGATGGCCTCGACGCCGGAGGAGGTGAAGACCTTCCTGCGCGACCTCGCCAAGCGCGCCCGGCCCTTCGCCGAAAGGGACCTGGCCGAGCTGCGCGAGTTTTCCAAGGGGCAACCGCTGGAATCCTGGGACGTCTCCTACTGGAGCGAGAAGCTCAAGGAAGCCCGCTACGCCTTCAGCGACCAGACGGTGAAGCAGTACTTCACGGCCACCAAGGTCGTGCCGGGCCTGTTCTCCATCATCGAGCGCCTGTTCGACGTGTCCATCAGCGAGGCCACGGCGTCGGTCTGGCACGAGACCGTCAAGTTCTACGAGATGCGCCGCGGTGGCCAACTCATCGCCCAGTTCTATCTCGACCTTTACGCGCGCAACGGCAAGCGCCCCGGCGCCTGGATGGACGAGGTGCGCAGCCGCTGGCTCAAGCCCACGGGTGAGCAGCAGACGCCAGTGGCGCTGCTGACCTGCAACTTCGCTTCGCCCGTTGGTGACAAGCCGGCGCTGCTGACCCACGACGACGTCATCACCCTCTTCCACGAATTCGGCCACGGCCTGCATCACATGCTGACGCAGGTGAACGACCTCGGCGTCTCCGGCATCTCCGGTGTCGAATGGGACGCCGTCGAACTGCCCAGCCAGTTCATGGAGAACTTCTGCTGGGAATGGGACGTGCTGCAGCAGTTGAGCGGCCACGTCGACAGCGGCGAGCCGTTGCCGCGCGATCTCTTCGACAAGATGACCGCGGCCAAGAACTTCCAGAGCGGGCTGATGACGCTGCGCCAGATCGAGTTCGCGCTGTTCGACATGCGCCTGCATGGCGAGCCGGGCGCTGAGGCCGACGTGCAGAAGGTGCTGGACGAGGTGCGCGCCGAGGTCGCCGTGCTGATCCCGCCGGCCTTCAACCGCTTCCAGCACAGCTTCTCCCACGTCTTCGCAGGCGGCTATGCGGCGGGCTATTACAGCTACAAGTGGGCTGAGCTGCTCAGCGCCGACGCCTGGAGTGCGTTCGAAGAGGAAGGCGTGTTCAACGCCGCCACCGGCAAGCGCTTCCTGAATGAAGTGCTGGAGCAAGGCGGAGCGCGCGATGCCATCGACAACTTCAAGGCCTTCCGCGGCCGCGAGCCCAAGATCGACGCGCTGCTGCGCCATCAGGGCATGAGCTGAAAGGCTTCTGATGCGTTACGTGGCGCTGTGGCGCGGCATCAACGTCGGTAAGGCCAAGCGCCTCGCGATGGCCGACCTCAAGGCCCTGCTCACCGAGCTGGGCGCGACCAAGGTCTCGACGCTGCTGAACAGCGGCAATGCCGTCTTCGACGTCAAGAAGAAGCTCAGCGCCGACAAGATCCGCACCGCCGTGCGGGAGCAGCTGGGCGTCGATGCCGCCGTCATCCTGAAGACGGCGGCCGAATGGGCCGCCATCGCGGCGGGGCATGGCATTGACGAGGCAGACGACCCCAGCCGCCTGCTCGTCGCGATGACAACCGATGCGGCCGCGCTGCAGGCCGCAGCTGCCATCACAGCGCAGGGCGCCGAGCGCTTCGTCGTCACCGAGCACGCAGCCTATCTGTGGTGCGCCCACGGCATCCTGGAAAGCAAGGCCGCCGTTGCGCTGCTGAAAAATCTCGGCGAAGACTGCACGACTCGCAACTGGGCGACGGTCGAGAAGCTGAACGCGCTGGCGAACGGCTGATCGCCGGCCAGCGCGACCAGACAAGCGCTCGTCAGGCGCGAGCGCGACGCCGCGCCAGGCCAGTGGCCAGACAGGCGATCACCACCAGGGCAGCCGAACCCGGCTCGGGCAGGCGCCCTGCTTCGACATAGGTGCGGAAGTTGACGTCGTAGTCAGGGACGGCATACACCGCACCGTTCAGGAACAGCTGGCCTTGGCTATAGACATCGCCGCTCGTCCCCGTGAACGACGGGCTGAAATTGCCGGGGCTCTGCCCCTTGAAGCCAAAGACCAACTGGTCACCAGCGCTCAGCGAAATACCGGCAKACGACACGTCGATCAGATTCCATCCGGCAACCAGGCCATTCAGCACCGCGTCGAAGTCGTTCGCATCGCTTTGCCAACCCGCACCCTGGTTGACGAAGAACTGGATACCCGCGCCCAGATTGGCTGCATTGAAATACACCTCGATCGCCGTCAACTGGCCCGTCTGCCCCGCCACCACGCCTTGCTGCCAGGTCAAGGTCGGGGCGCCGCCGTTGAAGCTGACCGTACCAATCACGTCATTGGCCTGGTCAACCACGGGTGCTGCATGAGCCCCCGTCGATGCCAACACCAAAGCCCCCAGCGCGGTTGCTGCCTTGGCAACCAGAGTCTTGCTGATTCGCATGTCCGACCTCCCATAGTTATGAACAGTCCAACGCAGCAGGATCCATACCAGCGCGCCGCCTTGCTCTGTAAACAAGGCTACAGCGGCAGGGKCGAGGAACTGCTAGCGGCGGCCGCCCCGCTCATTGTCAAAAAGATCGACAGGCAATTACCCGAAGCCTCAGCACCGCTGCAGGCCCGCCGTCATGCCAGACGCGGCAGCTCAGGCCCCACCGTCCAGCGTGTGTACCCGCATGCCGACACGGTCCCGTATGGGTTCGCGCCAGGCCGCGCGCTGCAGCACGCGCCGCCCGTCCTTCAGGCCAGCTGACCAGCGCGCGCGCAGGCGCTCGTCGCTGAAGTCGATGTCGCGCCAGGAGTCCTCGCCGGGCAGGGCCTGCATGACGAGGTGGACAACGTCGATGCGCGAGTCGCAGCCCAGGGCCAACAGTTCCTTGATGGCCGGGTCTGCCGCCGTCTTGGCGTCGAGTTTGCGGCCCACCAAGCGCAGCGCGCGGCGCAGGTTCTGCAGGCGCTCGTGGTCGTCCAGGTGTTCGAAGATGCGGCTGGCGTACTGGATGTCCTTGTAGCGTGTCAGCGCCCCGGCCATCGTGCTGGGCGCGGCCTCGCTGGCGTCCCACAGGTCGACCATGAAGCACAGCGTGTCGCGGCGCTCGCTGTCGTCGAGCACGACATCCAGCGGCGTGTTGGAGTAGATGCCGCCGTCCCAGTAGGCGTCCTTGCCGATCTGAACCGGCGCGAAGCCCGGCGGCAAGGCACCACTGGCCATCACATGCTCGGGGGCAATGCGGGTGCGGCCGTCGCGGTTGTCGAACAGCGCCAGGCCGCCGGTGCGCACATTGACGGCGCACAGCGTCAGCCGCGTCTCGGCCGCGGCGATGCGCTCGAAGTCCACCAGCTCGCGCAGCGTCTCCGCCAACGGCGCGGTGTCATAAAAGCCCAGCTCGGTCAGCGGCGCACGCCGGTTCATGTCCCAGGCCTGCGGGCCGCGCGGCTTGAAGAAGCCCGGGATGCCGCTCGTCAGCGTCTGCCAGGTCTGTAGCCCTTGCTGCCAGATCGCCGTGAAGGGGCTGGCCGGCAGATGTGGCGCAAAGCCGGGCCGCGTCACGCGGTCCCAGAAGGTGCGCAGCGCCTTCAGGCGCTCGGCCGGCGCATTGCCAGCGATCAGCGCCGCGTTGATGGCGCCGATGGAGGTGCCGACCAACCAGTCCGGCGGCAGGCTGGCGTCCTCCAGCGCCTCGACGAAGCCGGCCTGGTAGGCACCCAGGGCGCCGCCACCCTGGAAGACGTAGACGGTTTGCGAGGGG
>NZ_JBFULE010000517.1:0-3795 GCF_056400485.1 Roseateles sp. P5_B10 | reverse complement strand
GTATAGACAAGTGAGAGCGTCACTCCGAATTTACTGGCAGGCCTCGCAATCCGGATTGTCGATCGAGCAGAACTTCATGTCCGTCGCCGGCAGTTCGGGCTCGACGACGGCAACCGGCGCGACCGGTGCGGCGGCCATCGCTGCGGTGCTGTTGGACACCGCGTTGAGCTGGCCCGAGCGCGTCACCGTGCTCTTCTCGGCCTGCGTCGCGCTGGTCGTGCGCAGGTAGTAGGTCGTCTTCAGGCCGCGTTGCCAAGCGAGCTTGTAGGTCTCGTCGAGCTTCTTGCCCGACGCGCCGGCCATGTAGATGTTCAGGCTCTGCGCCTGGTCGATCCACTTCTGGCGGCGAGCACCGGCCTCGATCAGCCACACGGTGTCGACTTCAAAGGCCGTCGCGTAGAGCGCCTTGATCTCCTCCGGCACGCGGTCGATGCGACGCAGCGAGCCGTCGAAGTGCTTGAGGTCCATGACCATCACGTCGTCCCACAGGCCCAGCGCCTTCAGGTCGCGCACCAGCGATTCGTTGATGATGGTGAATTCGCCCGACAGGTTGGACTTGACCGACAGGTTGCCGAAGCACGGCTCGATGGAGGCGTCCACGCCGATGATGTTGGAGATGGTCGCCGTCGGCGCGATCGCCACGCAGTTGCTGTTGCGCATGCCGAAGCTGGCGATGCGGCCGCGCAGGGCGTCCCAGTCCATCGTGGTCGAGCGGTCGACGTCGACGTAGCCGCCGCGGGCCTCGGCCAGCAGGTCCAGCGAGTCGATCGGCAGGATGCCGCGATCCCACAGCGAGCCCTTGTAGGTGGAGTAGCGGCCGCGTTCCTCGGCCAGTTCGGTCGAGGCCCAGTAGGCGTGATAGCAGACGGCCTCCATCGAGCGATCGGCGAAGTCGACGGCAGCCTGCGAGGCGTAGGGAGTGCGCAGTTGGTACAGCGCGTCCTGGAAGCCCATGATTCCCAGGCCGACCGGGCGGTGGCGCAGGTTGGAGTCGCGCGCCTTCTTGACGGCGTAGTAGTTGATGTCGATGACGTTGTCGAGCATGCGCATCGCGGTGCGCGTCGTCTTCTTCAGCTTGGCCTGGTCGATCTGGCCATCCTTGATGTGCTGGGCCAGGTTGACGGAGCCGAGGTTGCAGACGGCGATCTCGCTGTCGTTGGTGTTCAGCGTGATCTCGGTGCACAGGTTGCTGGAGTGCACCACGCCGACGTGCTGCTGCGGGCTGCGCACATTGCAGGCGTCCTTGAACGTGATCCAGGGGTGGCCCGTCTCGAACAGCATCGACAGCATCTTGCGCCACAGGTCCTTAGCCGGCATGCGCTTGAAGAGCTTGATCTCGCCGCGGTCGGCCTTGGCCTCGTAGGCCGTGTAGGCCACTTCGAAAGGCTTGCCGAACAGGTCGTGCAGGTCCGGGCAGGTGCTGGGGCTGAACAGCGTCCAGTCACCGCCTTCGAGCACACGGCGCATGAACAGGTCGGGAATCCAGTTCGCCGTGTTCATGTCGTGSGTGCGGCGGCGGTCGTCGCCGGTGTTCTTGCGCAGGTCCAGGAACTCCTCGATGTCGAGGTGCCAGGTTTCCAGATAGGCGCAGACGGCGCCCTTGCGCTTGCCGCCCTGGTTCACGGCGACGGCCGTGTCGTTGACCACCTTCAGGAAGGGCACAACGCCCTGGCTCTTGCCGTTGGTGCCCTTGATGTGCGAGCCCAGCGCGCGCACCGGGGTCCAGTCATTGCCCAGGCCGCCGGCGAACTTGCTCAGCAGCGCGTTCTCCTTCAGCGCCTCGTAGATGCCGTCGAGGTCGTCGCTGACGGTGGTCAGGTAGCAGCTCGACAGCTGCGAGCGGCGCGTGCCGGCGTTGAACAGCGTCGGCGTGCTGGACATGAAGTCGAAGCTCGACAGCACTTCATAGAAYTCGATGGCGCGGGCTTCGCGGTCGATYTCGCSCAGSGCCAGGCCCATGGCMACGCGCATGAAGAAGGCCTGAGGCAGCTCGATGCGCTGCTCTTCGATGTGCAGGAAGTAGCGGTCGTACAGGGTCTGCAGGCCGAGGTAGTCGAACTGCAGGTCGCGCTCGGGCTTGAGCGCTGCACCCAGCTTGACCAGGTCGTACTGCTGCAGCTTCTCGTCCAGCAGTTCGGCCTTCACGCCCTTCTTGATATAGCCGGGGAAGTACTCGGCATAGCGCTGCGTCATCTCGCCCTGCAGCACCTCGCCACCGAGGATCTCGCGGCGGATCGTGTGCAGCAGCAGGCGCGCGGTGGCGCGGCTGTAGCCCGGGTCCTTCTCGATCAGCGTGCGCGCGGCCAGGATGGCGGCCTTGTAGACCTCGTCGATGGCGACGCCGTCGTACAGATTGCGCTGGGTCTCGGCCAGCACCGGATCAGGCTTGACGTCGGCGCCGAGGTTCTCGCAGGCCGACGCGATCAGCGACTTCAGCGCACCCAGGTCCAGCGGGCGGCGCTCGCCGCGGTCCACCACCATCACCACCGGCTCGGCGGCRCGCGTGGCCTCGCCCTGCGCGGCGCGCTCCTGCGTGCGGCGCTCGCGATACAGCACGTAGGCGCGAGCGACTTCATGGTTGCTGCTGCGCATCAGGCCCAGCTCGACCTGGTCCTGCACATCTTCAATATGGAAGGTACCGCCACTCGGACGCGAGCGCAGCAGGGCGCGCACGACGTTCTGGGTCAGCTGCTCCACCGTCTCACGCACGCTGGCCGAGGCTGCGCCGCTGGTGCCATGCACGGCCAGGAAAGCCTTCATCAGCGCAACGGCGATCTTGCTCGGCTCGAACGAGACCACGGCGCCATTGCGGCGAATGATCTGGTAGGCCTGATAGCCGGACAACGCAGGGGCGCTGGGGGCGGTGGCGTCGGATCCAAACGCGACCGGGGACTGCGACGACAGCGAGGCGGAGGTGGCCTGGCCCGTGGCGGCTTCATGCAGCATGAGGGGATCCTTTATCGAGAAATGACGGGCAAATGCGCGGCATCAACCCGAAGGTCGGGCCAGCGCATCGTGCGGTGCTTCAGTGGGGTATTTCGTCCCTGCCGCTCCATTGCCAGGCCGGCGTTTCGGCTTGGTCCCCGGGCGCTTTGCTGCCGTGGCCAAGCCACTGCAAACAGCGAATCCGAGGGGATGGTCATGGGGTCGACTGGCTCAGCAGGATATCACGAAGGAACACTATATCTATGGCCCCCGCCGCCCTCAAGCACTACCGCTAGTGTCAAACCCTGGCCGCGATTTCTCTGGACAAATGCCCTGCGCGCGCCTTTGGCCGATCAGATCGGGGCTTGCAACCGGCAACCCGCATCAACACTGGGCTGGCGGGCCGAAGCGGGCCGCAAGGCCGCGCCAGCGCTGCGTCCGAGCAAGCGCTCTATAGCCTCGCCGCAGATTCAAGCAGGGCAAATCCCGAGAAGGTTTTTCTTTCAGCTGTCACCAGCCGAGATCGCAAGCCGCGCCATGCGGTAGCGGATCTGGCGCAGCGACAGCCCGAGGCTGGCTGCCGCGGCCGTGCGGTTGAAGCGGTGCAGCTCCAGCGCTCGCAGCAGAATGGCGCGCTCGACCTCGTCGAGATAGCGCGCCAGGTCCGACGGCAATTCCTCGGGCAGGGACACGCCCTCGGCCACTGGTGCCGCCCCCAGGGGGGTGTCCAGCGCGGCGAACTGCGACTCGCTGCGGTCCTCGTCCAGCAGCGTGTCGGGCAGGCCAAGATCGTCGGCGTCGATCCACTCACCGCCCGCCAGCGCCAGCGCGCGGTGCAGCAGGTTCTCGAGCTCGCGCACATTGCCTGGG
>NZ_JBFULE010000516.1:0-3796 GCF_056400485.1 Roseateles sp. P5_B10 | reverse complement strand
GCCTTGGCGGTGACTTGGSACAGCAAATGCCAGGACACGATGTCGGCGCGTTCCTCCAGCGGCTTGAAGGGGCTGCGCGGGTCGTGATAGCCAGGCCCCTGCCCCATGCCCGGCGGCGTTTGGGCGAACGCCGCAGCAGCGGCAAGACAGACGGCGAGAAGGGGCTTGAACTTCATGATGGCGGGATTGTCGGGGTTCAGCGCGGAGCTTGCAGCAGGGTTGTGACATCCAGCCGATAGGCCCGCCATGCGGGCCAGGCAGCGGCCAGCAGCGCCAGGGCGCCGGCCAGCAGCGGCACCAGCCATTCGGCTTCGCTCATGCCGAGCTGGCCCAGGCGCAGCGACTGTCGCTCGGCGAGCAGACGCTCCAGCAGCGCAACGAGGCCGTGCCCAGCCACCAGCCCCAGCACGGCGGCGAGGCCGGCGAGCAGCAAGGCCTCCAGCGCGATCAGCGCCGCGACGCGCGAGGCCGGCGCGCCTAGCATGCGCAGCATCGCAAGATCGCCCTGGCGTGCCCGCACCGCATGCAGCAACGCGACCCAGACCGACAGCCCCGCCGCCGCGAGCAGCACGATGCCAAAGCCCCGCAGCACTTCGGTGCCGGCACCCACCAGGCGCATCAGTCGGGCTGTTTCCAGCGCCGGCGCGGCGGATTGCAGGCCGTCCTGCGCATTGACCCAGCGCGGCAGCATGACGGCGGCCAGCGGGCTGCGGTAGCGCACGAGGGCGAGCGTGATCTCCTTCCTTTCGCTCTCCTCGTCGTGTGCGACGGCGTGGTCTTCGTGCACCTCCCACACCGATGCCAGATCGGTCAGTACGAGGCGGTCCAGCACGCTGCCGGATTCGGCCAGCACGCCGACGACCTCGAACTGATGTTCGCCATGCGCGCCGCCGCCCTCGGCCAAGCCGTGGCTGCCGGCGAAACGGTCACCGGGCTTCAGCCCGCTCGTGCGCGCGACTTCGGCGCCGAGAACGGCCTGCATCGGTTTCGTCCAGAGCGCGCCCTGCCCCATTTGGCCGCCATAGAGATCGATGTACGCCGGCGTCGTGCCAGCGATGCGGTAGCCGCGGAAGGAGTCGCCCAGCGACAGCGGCACAGCCTGGGCGACGAGGGGCTGCTGCTTCAACAGCTCCAGCGTCGCCAACGGGATATTGCCGGTCGGCGCATCGAGGTGGAAGACGCCGGCCAGCATGATCTGCATGGGGCTGCCCTTGGCGCCGACGACGAGGTCGATGCTGGCGAGGTCGCGCTTCAGCCCCGCCTCGACCTGGGCACTGGCGCGCAGCACGAAGGTCACGGCGGCGAGGCCGAGCGTCAGCAGCAGCAGGTTCAGCGCTGTCGTCAACGGGCTGGACCACAGGTATCGCCACGCGAGGCGGATCACAAGACCACCTCGCTGACGTCATCCCGCTCTGCCAGCGCTTCGACGACACGCGCGTCATGGCTGGCGATGACCAGCGTGCAGCCCTCGCGCTCGGCCGCATCGAGCAGCAGGGCCAGCATGTGCAGGGTGTGCTCATCGTCCAGGTTGGCGCTGGGTTCATCGGCCAGCAGCAGGCGCGGACGGCGCATCAGTGCGCGCGCGAGCGCCACACGCTGGGCCTGGCCGACGCTGAGCTGGTGCGGCCGGCGATTCGCCAGCTCAGCAATGTCCAGCGCCTCCATCAGCTCGGCCGCGCGCTCCGGGTCGGCGCCCTGCCCTGCGGCCAGCGCCGGCAACGCCAGGTTCTCGGCCACAGTCAGCGCCTCGCTCAAATGCAGGCGCTGGGGCACGACGCCCAACGTGGCTCCACGCCAGGCGTCCAGCGCGCGCGGGCTCAGCGTCTGCAGCTCGGTTTGCGCAACGTTCAGTTCGCCCTGTTGCACGCGCAGCAGACCCGCCAGCAAGGCCAGCAGCGTCGACTTGCCCGAGCCCGAGGCGCCACGCAGCAGCAGATGCCGGCCCGCGGCGAGCGCGAAGTCGGCATAGGCGAGCTCGGCGCCGCCGGCGTAGCGATGGCGCAGGCCGCCCCAGGCCAGCATCACTTGACCAGGCGCTTGAAGCTGGCCAGGAACTTGTCCACCTTGCCGGCAACGACAAAGGCGCAATAGCCCTGCTCGGGGTTGCGGGCGTAGTAGTGCTGGTGATAGGCCTCGGCCGAGTGGTAATTGGTCTCAGGTAACAGTTCGGTGACGGCGCGGCCGGCGTGATGGTCGTTGACCTCCTTCAGCACCTCGGCCGCGAGCTGGCGCTGCGCCTCGGTATGCCAGTAGATGCCCGAGCGGTATTGCGTGCCGACGTCGGCACCCTGGCGGTTCAGCGTCGTCGGGTCGTGGATGGTGAAAAACACCTCCAGCAGTTCGCGCAGCGAGACCTCGGCGGGATCGAAGTCGATGCGCACGACCTCGGCATAGCCGGTGTTGCCGCCGCAGACGGCCTCGTAGGTCGGCTTGGGTCCCTGGCCATTGCTATAGCCGTTCTCGACGTGGTGCACGCCGCGCACGCGCTCGTAGACGGCCTCCAGGCACCAGAAGCAGCCGCCGGCCAGGGTGATGCGTTCGAGATTCGTAGCAGACATGGAATGACCTTCAATGAGCGCCAAGGGAGAGCTCGACATGGGGGCGCCAGGTCTCATCGCAACCCTGGTCGCAGAGCTTGGGCGCGGCGAGAAAGACGCGCGCATTGGGCGCTCCGCGGGCCAGCAGCGCATCGCGCACCGCCGTGGCGCGGGCCACCGCCAGCTGGCGCAGTGTTTCGTCTTCGATGGCGTAGCTGCCCAGCAGCAGGCCGCGCATCTGCTCGGGCGGCAGATCCTTGGCCAGGCCGAGCAGGTTCTTGGGCTTGTTGGGCAGCTTGCTGGCCTGGTAGAGGCGCTTGAGCGCGGCATCGGGTGTTGCGTTTTCGGCTTTGAGTGCACTGGCCAGGCGCTGTTCACGCAAGGCCTGGCCTTCGGCGGCGATGCCGGCCCAGCCCGTCAGCGTCAGCTGCACGCCGGGCTTGTCGACCAGCAGCTTGGCTACGCGGTCGAGCTTGGTCGAGTCGGCCAGTTCGACGCCACCCGGCACGAAGGCGATCTGGGCCTCCTCGGGTGCGTCGCTGCCGCTGAACAGGGCGAAGGGCGAGGTCAGCGCCTTGCCGATGAGATTGAGCACGAGCTTCCAGACCAGGCCGCCGACGCTGAACTCCGGATCGTTCAGGGAGCCGCTGACGGGCAGGTTGACGTCGATGACGCCGTTGCCGTCCTTCAGCAGCGCCACGGCGAAGCGCACCGGCAGCGAGGTCGCGTCAGGGCTCTCGACGCGCTCGCCAAAGGTCAGCTGGTTCAGGATGATCTGGTTGCTGGCCACCAGCTGGCCGCCGGGCTCGACCTTGTAGCGCAGCTTGGTCGACAGCTTGCCGCGCTCGATGGCGTAGCCGGCGTATTTGGCGGCGTAGGGCGACAACGGCGCCAGCTCGATGTCGGTCGCGTTGGCGGCAATGTCCATGGCCAGTGGTGCGCCCGGTTTGAGCTGACCGTCGATCTCCAGCAGGCCGGTGCCGGCGACCTTGCCCTTCAGCGTCAGCGGCGCCATCGCGCTGCTGGTAGACGAGAAGGCGCCCAGCGAGCCTTGCAGCTCGGTCAGGCGGGCGCTGTAGTTGGGACGCACGAAGCGGTCGTTGAAATCGACGACGCCGCGGTTGACGCGGATGCGTTCGGCGGCGAATTCCGGCTGCGCTGCCGATGCGGCTGGCGCGGGCGCTGCAGCCGCTTCCGCCGGGCCGATGTCGCGCAGATTGAAGCGACCCTGGTCGTTGACGATCAGGCGGGCATAGGCG
>NZ_JBFULE010000515.1:0-3799 GCF_056400485.1 Roseateles sp. P5_B10 | reverse complement strand
ACCCAGGCCCGGTATGCCGAAGAAGCTCTCGAACACCAGGCTGCCGAGGAAAACGTAGGGCAGATAGCTGCCGGCGCTGGTGATGATGGGAATGAGGGCATTGCGCAGCACATGGCGGCTCAGCACCCGGCCCTCGCTCAGGCCCTTGGCGCGTGCGGTGCGCACATAGTCCTTGCCCATCTCCTCCAGGAACATCGCGCGGTACAGCCGCGCCTCGCCACCCAGCCGCGACAGCAGCGACAGCAGGATGGGCAGGGCCAGGAACCTGACCGCATCCAGCCCCGGCGCGAAGCCGTTCATCGGCACCAGCCTGAGCACACGCGCAAACAGGAACTGGCCGACGATGATGTAGAACAGGCTGCTGATGGACAGCATCAGCACGCACAGCACCACGCCCCAGAAGTCGATCTTGCTGTGCCGGAAGAACACCAGCAGCAGCGCGAAGGCGATGCTGACGATGACCTGCAGGATGAACAGAGGCAGTGCCAGCTGCAGGCTGACGCCCATGCGCACCTTGATCTCGTGGCCGATGTTGATGGCCTGGCGCGCATCGCTCTTGCCGAAGTCCAGTGCGAACAGGCTGATGGAACGGTCCCACAGGATGGTGTGCGTGACGCGCTCCGCCCCAGACTTGCTGGCGTCGAAGTACAGCGGCTTGTCATAGCCGCGCTCGGTCTTCCATTTCTCGATCTGCTCCTGCGTGACGCGCTTGCCGCCGATGTTCAGCCGCGCCATGTCGTCGGGCGTGTTGACCGAGAAGAATAGGAAGAAGGTGAAGAGATTGACACCGACGAGGATGGCCAGGCCATAGCCCAGGCGGCGCAGCATGAARCCCAGCATCAGGCTTTCCTCTCGGTGGCTTGTTCACGGGCCTGCCAGGCGCGACGCGTCGCGATGAAGACAGCCAGCCCACCGCCTGCCAGCAGCAGCAGCGGCCACCAGACCGGCCGATTCCACTCGGCGATGCTGCGCGTGCGCTCCTGCGCATCCACGCGCAGGTAGCGGGCGCGGTCACGCACGACGACGCCCGGCTTGCCGTTGTGCACCCAGCGCTGGAAAGCCACGCCAGAGTAGCTCCAGAAACCCCAGGCCCATGGCGAGTCCTGGCGGGCGACGTCGTTCATCTGCGCCATGACCCGCGCCTTTTCAGGCCCGTCCTCCAGCGACTGCAGCTTGCGGAACAGGCGGTCGAACTCCGGGTTGGCGTAGTTGGCCGTGTTCTCGCCCTCGTGCAGGCTCTTGCTGTTGGGCCCATAGAGCAGGAACAGGAAGTTCTCGGCATCGGGGTAGTCGGCGAACCAACCCCACCAAAAGATCTGGTGCTTGCCCTTGAGGATCTTTTCCTGGAACTGGTTGAAGTCGGTCGCACGGATGTCGAGCTGGATGCCGAGCTTGGCGAACTGGCGCACCATCCAGTCGTTCTCGGCCTTGAGCTCGGGCGTGATGACGCGCTGGAAGTCGTAGTTCAGCACCAGCGGCTTGCCGGTCTTCACGTCACGGCCGTCGGGGTAGCCGGCTTCGGCCATCAGCTTGAGGGCGTCCTGCAGCGGCCGGCGCACGGGCTTGCCGTTGACGAGCGTGTGCGTCACCGGGTTGAACTCACCGGGCTCGCCCTCCTTCGATCCGAACACACCCGGCGGGATAGGGCCGTGGGCCGCGTCGCCGCCCTTGTCGCGGAAGATGCGGCCATAGCCCTCCTCCCAGTCGATGGCAATCGAGATGGCCTGGCGCAGCGCGCGGTTGCGCTTCTGCTGTTCGGGCGTGTCGCCCTTGCCGACGACCGGGTCCAGCCAGTTGAAGCCGAGGTACCAACTGCTGATGTCGACATCCATCGGCAGCTGGAAGCCACGCTGCTCGAAGAAGGCCCGCACTTCGTCGGAGTCGTCGCGGTCGACCGCGAGGTTCACGCCCCAGTCGGCGCGGTCCATCTCGGGCAGGTCGAGATAGCCCTGCTTGAACAGCTCCTTGATTGGCACCTTCTCCTTCACGTTGATGGCCACGACCTTGTCGACGAAGGGCACGCGCTTGCCGCAATCCGCCAGCCGCCCGGCCTCAGCGTCGCCGGGGCTGCCGTCGCAGGGGTAGGTGTCGGGCCGGTAGTGGGGATTGCGGCTCATCACATGGCGGCGGTCCTGCACGTACTCCGTCATCATGAAGGGGCCGCTGCCCACCGGCCACTGATTCCAGGTCAGCGAATTGGCGGCCATGCCGGGCTGGGCGTAGAAGGCGTCCACCTCCCAGGGGATGGCGGCCGTGAAGTTGGTGGCCAGCCAGTAGCGCCACTGCGGGTAGCGGCCCTTGAGGCGGATGCGCAGCAGGTGGTCGCCCACGGCCTGCGCCCCGGCGAGCGGCCAGCGGCGCAAGTCGAGAAAGGGCTTGTCCGCCAGGCTCTCGGCTTGGCCGGCCAGCTGGCTGGCGCTTTCGCGCTTTATCTGCGCAACATAGTCCTTCAGGCCCAGGACGTGCTCGGAGAACACGGCCTGGACCGGGGTCTCGATGCGCGGGTTGGCGTGGCGCTTGAGCGCATAGACGAAATCCTCGGCGACGACCTCGCGCGTGCCCAGCTGCTTGAAGTCAAAGGGGCTGCGCTTGTCACCCAGCTCGCCGGGCGTGAGGTGGTGGTAGAGGTAGCCGCCCTTGGCGTCTTTCGCAAAGGCCGGGTGGGGCGACCACTGCAGGCCCGGGCGGATGGGAATGTCGTAGACCGCCTCGGCGATCTGCTCGTCCGGCGCGTCGTCGGGCAGGCGCTGGCCCTTGGCATCGAGGTAGTAAGGCTGCGCCRGTCCGGCGGCCGCGCGTGGGATCAGCGTGTAGGGCCGCTTCAGCGGGTGGTAGCCGTAGGGCGGTTCGCTGATCTCGTAGGTGTAGGTGCTTTCGGGGGCCGTGTACGACGAGGTCGGATCCAGATAGCGCGGCGAGCGCTCGGCAAAGGCCATGTAGAGCGTGTTCTCGCGCTCGGCGCCGAGAGGATGCGGGCTGTTGTTGCAGCCGGACAGCAGGCCGAACGCCAACGCGCCCAAGGCTCTCACCGCCCAACCGAAAACTCCCGCCACGCCGACACCCTCAAACGACAAGCGCCCCGGCGGCAGGCCGAGGCGATAGCGGGAATCATAGTCGGGCACTCGTCTATACAACGCTGCCCGCCCCCGAGAAAGCGGCGTGGAAAACCCGGGGTGACTTCAGTGATGGTGATGGTCGTGACCGCAGTCATCGCCGCAGTCGTAATCGTGGTCATGCGCGCCGTGCGCCAGGCGCGGGTCCGACTGCCAGCCCAGGATGGCCTCGCGCCGCTGCACATAGAGCTCCACGGTGCCGCCAACTGGCAGGCAGACCTTGGTACGCACATGGCCGAACGGCAGGCCGGTCAGCACCGGCGTTTTGGTGCGGGCGCGCAGCGCGGCGACGGCGTCCTTGATGCCATAACCACGATCCAGCGGCGACTTGGCCGCGCCGCTGAAGTCGCCCAGCAGCACGGCCGCCTGCGCATCGATGACGCCGGCCTGCTGCAGCTGCAGCAGCATGCGCTCGACGCGGTAGGGATGTTCGTTGACGTCTTCCAGGAACAGGATGCCGCCCTTGACCTTGGGCCAGTGCGGCGTGCCCAGCAGCGAGCACAGCACGCTGAGGTTGCCCCCCCAGAGCCGCCCGCGCGCCTCCAGGCCGTCGAAGCCACCGGTCGGCTCGCGGAAGCCTACGGCCTCCAGCGCGCCGCTCATGGCTTCCAGGAAGCAGTCGCGCGTGACCTCGTCGACACCGCCATCGGCCTCACTGCGGCCGAAGTCGTCACAAGCCAGCGGCC
>NZ_JBFULE010000514.1:0-3803 GCF_056400485.1 Roseateles sp. P5_B10 | reverse complement strand
AGGCTGGGCGAGGGGCTTCAACTCTGTCATTCAGCATCTACGCTGATGCGCACCGCCTCGGCCAGTGAGGTCTTGCTTTCGCGCACCATCGCCAGGCTGCGGTCGGCCAGGGTCTTGCCGCGCAGCGACTTGCGGGCGGCCGTCAGGAAGGCGCCGGCATCGCTGTTCTGGATGGCCAGGGCCATGTCGGGGTCCATCTCCAGCATCTCGTAGATGCCGCGCCGGCCCTGGTAGCCGGTGCCGTTGCACTCCGCACAGCCGCGGCCCGCCACGCTCTTCACGAGGCCCGGCGCCTCGCCGTTCATGGCCAGCACCTCGTTGATCCAGGCCTGCTCCTGCGGCGTGGCCAGATGCGGCTCGKCGCAGTGCTTGCAAACGCCGCGCAGCAGGCGCTGGGCCAGCACGGCCTGCAGGGAGGTGGCCACCATGAAGGGCGGCGCGCCCATGTCGAGCAGGCGAAAGGGCGTGGAGACGGTGTCCTTGGTGTGCAGCGTGGACAGCAGCAGGTGGCCGGTGATGGCGGCGCGCAGGCCGATCTCGGCAGTTTCGGCGTCGCGCATTTCGCCCACCAGGATCACGTCGGGGTCCTGGCGCAGCGCGGCGCGCAGCACCTTGGCGAAATCGAGCTCGATCTTGTCGTTGACCTGCACCTGGGTCAGCCCCGGCAGACGGTATTCGATGGGGTCTTCGGCGGTGATGATCTTGAGCTTCTCCGAGTCCAGTTCGGCGAGCGCGGCATACAGCGTCGAGGTCTTGCCGGAACCGGTCGGGCCGGTGACGAGCAACATGCCGGAGTCGCGCCCGAGCAGCTCGCGAAAACGCTTGAGCATGTCGTCGGGCATGCCGATGTCGCCCAGGCGGCGCAGGGCCGAGCCCTGGCCGAGCAGGCGCATGACGACGGACTCGCCGTACTGGCTGGGCATGGTGGACAGGCGCACGTCCAGCGTGCGGTCACTCAGGCGCAGCGTGAAGCGGCCGTCCTGCGGCAGGCGCTTTTCGGAGATGTCCAGGCCCGCCATCAGCTTCAGGCGCTGGGCCAGCGCGGGCGCGATGCGTTTGTCAGCTTGCGTGAGCGTCTGCATCAGGCCGTCGACGCGGTTACGGATCAACAGCTCGCCTTCCTGGGGCTCGATGTGCACGTCGGAGGCACCGGCGCGCGTCGCGTCCTCGAACACCGACTGCAGCAACCGCACGACCGGTGYGCCTTCCTGGCCGACGCTGGCCTGCAGGGCGCCGAAGTCGACGGCGTCGCCGATGTCCTTCTCCAGCGCCTTGGCCAGGCCGGAGATCTCGTCGCTGCGGCGGTAATGCTTGTCGAAGACGGCCGGCAGCTGGCTTTCGGCCACCACGGCCATGGCCAGGCGGCGCTTCAGGATCTTGGCCAGCTCGTCGAAGCCGAACAGGTCCAGCGGGTCGGCCATGGCGACCAGCAGGGTGTCGCCGCGCTCCTCCAGCACCAGCGCGCGGAAGCGCCGCGCCGGCGTCTCGGGCAGCAGGCGCACCAGGTCGGTCTTGAGCGGGAAGGTCTTGAGGTTGACGAAGGGCGCGCGCAGCTGGCGGGCCAGCACATGGGCCAGGGCCTCCTCGGTGATGAGGTTGGCCTCGATGAGGATGCGGCCCAGCTTCTTGCCGGTGGCGCGCTGCAGCTCCAGCGCCTGGCCGAGCTGCTCGGCCGAGATCAGCTGCTGCTCGACGAGGACGTCACCGAGACGCAGCTTGGGGCGGGGGGCTGCGGTTTCTACGGGCGCATCGCTCATCGGCTCGAACTTTCAGTCATGCATTGCTGGTGGCGTGGACTTCGGCGAGGGTGGTGATGCCCTGCAAGACCTTGATGATGCCGTCCTGGCGCAGCGAGCGCATGCCTTCGGCGAGGCCGCCGTGATGTAGTTCCTCGGCGCGGGCCCCGGTCTGGATCATGCGCCGTATGTCTTTGGACACAGTCAGCAGCTCATGCAGGCCGGCGCGCCCCTTGTAACCACTGCCGCCGCAGGCCGTGCAGCCGGGGCTGTGGTGCTTCATCAGCCGGCCGCCCTGGCCGTAGGACTTGATCCATTCCGACATCAGCGCGAGCTTGCTGGGCCGTCCCTCGGCCGGGAAGACGTGCAGATAGTCGTCCAGCAGTTCCTGCAGCTCGGCCTCAAGCATGGGCTCGCTGGTGCGGCAGGCGGTGCAGCTGCGCCGCACCAGCCGCTGGGCCAGCACGGCCAAGAGCGAGTCGGCGAAGTTGAAGGGGTCCATGCCCATGTCCAGCAGCCGCGTGATGGTCTCGGGCGCGCTGTTGGTGTGCAGCGTGGAGAGCACCAAGTGGCCGGTCAGCGAGGCCTCGACGGCGATCTCGGCGGTTTCCTGGTCACGGATCTCACCGACCATGATGACGTCGGGGTCGGCTCGCAGGAAGGCGCGCAGGGCCTTGGCGAAGGTCCAGTCGATCTTGGCGTTCACCTGCACCTGGCGCAGGCCGGCCTGGGTGATTTCGATGGGGTCCTCGGCGGTCCAGATCTTGCGCTCGGCGGTGTTGATATGGCTGAGCGCCGAATGCAGCGTCGTCGTCTTGCCGGAGCCTGTCGGGCCGACGCAGAGCACCAAGCCATATGGGCGGGCGACGGCGGTCTGCAGAGCGGCGAGGTTGGCCGGCGACAGGCCGATGCGGTCCAGCGGCATGGGCTTGCTGCTGGCCAGCAGGCGCATGACGACGTCTTCCAGGCCGTTGTTGGTCGGGATGGTTGCCACGCGCAGCTCCAGCCGGTRCTGGGGCGAGTACTTGGCGAAGTTGATCTTGCCGTCCTGGGGCTTGCGGCGCTCGGAGATGTCGAGGTCGCACATGATCTTGATGCGCGCGATCATCGCGTTGCGGTAGGTGGGGGGCAGCTCCAGATAGGGCTGCAGCACGCCGTCGCGGCGGAAGCGGATCTTGAGTTTTTCCTTGCCCGGGTAGGTCTCGATGTGGATGTCGGACACGCCCTGGTTGTGCRCCTCGATGATCATCGAGTTGATCAGGCGCACGAGCGAGTTGTCGCTTTGCTCGATGGGCGACTCCTCTTCCCTGGCGCTGCGCTCGCTGCTGTCGCGCTCCAGGCTCTCGATGAGCTTGTTGGAGTTGTCCAGCGTGAAGTCGGGCTGGAAGTCGGGCAGGGGGTCGACGGCGCTGCCGCGCGGCAGGGCCTCGCCGCCATAGCGGTCGAAAGCCAGCGGAATGGCGAACTGCAGGGTGCCGAGCTTGGTCAGCGTCGGCACGACCTTGAGCTGGGTGATGAATTCGACCTCTTCGATGGCGTCACGCCGCGTCGGGTCTTCCATGGCCACGACAAGGCGGCCGTCGCGCAGCAGCAGGGGCAGCACCTCCAGACGCTTGGCCACCGCGTGTGGCAGCTTGCGCACGGCGTCGGGCTCGATGGCGAAGTTCTCGACATCGACAACCGGATAACCCATCTTGCGCGCCAGCGCCGACTGCAGCTGCGCGCGGCTGATGACGCCCTTGCGCACCAGCAGCTCGCCCAGCGGTACGGAACGGTCATCACGCTGCTGAACCAGCGCCACCTCGAGCTGCTCGGGCGTGACCAGCTCCAGCGCCAGCAACGCCTCGCCGATGCGCACCATCGGCATCTTGGCCTGCTGCTCGATGGCCTGCAACAGTTGCTCGGCGGTGACGATCTGCTGGTTGACGAGGATGTCGCCGACGCGGCGCTGGCGCAGGTCGTTCTGCTCGACAGCGGCGGCGTTGAGCTGCTCGGGCGTGACGAGTTTGTCCTTCAGCAGCAGGTCGCCCAGGCGCTCGCCGATCTCGAAATGCGCCAGCACCTCGC
>NZ_JBFULE010000513.1:0-3806 GCF_056400485.1 Roseateles sp. P5_B10 | reverse complement strand
GTCGTAGGTGTGGCGGATGTCGCCGTAGTCCCAGAAGCCGTACCAGTGCCGCTGCTCGACCTCCTTGGCATAGAAGCCGAACAGGAAATCCAGCTTGTCCTCGATCTTGACGCGCATCGGCGTGCTGCGGTCAGGCAGGCTCCACAGCTTGCCGAAGACGCCGGCCGACAGATAGCGCTGTGGCGAGGCGGCCAGTTGCGGCGGCGTCTGCACGGCGGCGGCCATCTGCACGAGGCGTTCGCGGGTCGGCGTAGCGGCCAGCGCCCACAGCGTGATCTCGCTGCTGCGTGCGATGCCCACCGGCGTGCCGAAGCCCTTCTCGTAGTCCTCGTAGGTCATCTCCAGGCCCTCGAGCTCCTGCTCGTGGGTCTCCTGCCCCAGGCCATCGTGATAGAAGCGCAGGTCCATGGCCGGCGCCTCGGGCGAGTGCATCCACAGCGTCACTTGCGCGGCGTCGGTGTGGGCATTGCGGATGTCCAGTTGCGTCGGGTGGCGCTGCCAGAAGTCGCGCAGGCCAAAGGCCACGCCGCCGGTGGCGCCGCCGATATAGCCGCTGCCTGGCGCCCGCTTGCCGAAGGCGGCGGGAATCCAGCCATGGCCGGCCTTGGTGCGCTTCTTGATCTGGAAGCCGTCGGCGCTGAGCTGACTTAAGGAGTAGTCGCCCCAGGCGGGGATGCGATGTTGCAGCTGGCGCACCTGCGTGCCCCATTGCGCCACCGGCGGCGTGGCGCGGCCGGCCAGCTGGGCCTCACGCACGGCAGCACCCGGGTCGCGGCGCAGGCCGGTCAGGTTGCGCACGCCCTCGGCCCACAGGCCACCGGATTCGCCAGCAAAGCGCACATGACGGTCGTAGAGGGCGTCGCGCAGCGGCACGTCGAAGCGCAGGCCGATACCGCGCAGGAAGTCCTTCTGATCGTCGCCATCGAAGACGAAGGTGTGCATGACGCGCAGCGATTCGGCGCCGGCGTAGAAATAGAAGCGCACCGAGAAGGGCAGCCATTCGCGGCCGGCGGCGCTACGGTGTTGGCCGTCGACCTTGATGACGGCGCGCACCGGGCCGGTCTGCTCGACGGTCAGTTGTGCGATGCGGCTCTGGAAGGCGGTCTGCGTGACGGCGCCCTGCTCGGCATCGGGCTTGTCGTCGGTCTGGGCGATGAGGGTGCAGGAACCCAGCACCTCGCGGCCGTCGCGCTCGATGCCCTGGATGAGCTTGGCGCCCTGGCGTGGCAGCCTGCAGCGGATGACGCCGGTGTCGACCTCGATGAAGTCAGCCTCCTCGCGCACCTTCACGGTGGCACCTGCGGCGGCAGCACCCTTGCCCGGGCGGATGCTGGGCTGGGTACCGGCATCGACGCCGGCTGGCAGCGCATGCGCCGTCCACTTCAGCGAGCCATCGGGCCACCAGGCCAGCGGCCAGGTCTGCAAGGCCAGTGGCTTGCCCTGCGCGTCCAGCGCGTGGAAGGCCTGATCCTTCCTGTGCTGGCCGCGCGGCCAGGGCAGACCCAACGTGGCGCCGAGCGCCAGCGCGGGGGCGGTGCCATCCAGCCAGCGCAAGCCGAGCAGGTCGTCCGACGTGGCGACGGTCGGTGCGGGCGCCGATGCAGCACCGGCGGTGGTGGCCAAGCCGGTCAGACCCAGAGGCAGGGACGCGGTCTTGAAGAAGTTGCGGCGGCTGAAGTCGGTCATGGGCGGGCTTGCAGAGGTTGCAGCGAGGAGTCGGCGGCGTGGCCGCTGCCGCGGCCCCACAGGCGGTCGTAAGGCCAGCCGGTCAGGTCTTCGACGATGCGGCGGCTGTCATCGGTCTCGGCTTCGGTCGCACCGCTGCGCAGGCGCTCGACCTCGTTGACGAGGACGGCATGCGTGCTGGCATTGAGGCGGAAGGTCCAGGAGGCGATCAGGCCGAACAGCATCATCAAGAGGGGCCCGCCCACCATCAGCCCGGTGATGGTCTGGATGGCCTCGGGGCTTTGCACGATGACCTCGCCGGGGCGGCTCTTGGGCGAGATGTAGCCGCCCAGGTCGATGATCCAGCCGCTGGCGATGATGGCCGCGCTCTGGGCCATCTTGCGCACCAACGTCATCACGCCGGCAAAGATGCCCTCGCGGCGTTGGCCGGTGACGGCCTCGTCGATGTCGGGCAGGTAGTTGTAGACCGACCAGGGCACGAAGTTCAGCGTGCCGCGGCCCAGGCCCGCGAGGACGATGGGCGCGAAGATCCAGAACACCAGGCTGAAGCTGCCGCTTGCCGGGTTCAGCGCGGTGAAGAGGTTGGTGCCCAGCGCCTTGAAGCCGGCATCGAAACCCTCGGGCCGCGACAGGAAGAAGCCCAGGTAGAGCAGCAGCGCCGCGCCGAACAGCGAGATGGCGAGGCGGTAGGCCAGCACGGGGCCGGTGCGGATGACGATCTGGATGGCCACCATCACCGAGATGAGCTGGGCCACGTACATGACCGTCATCAGCTGCGAGATGACGAGGGTCGCGCCCATCAGCACCGTCGCCACGAAGATGGGGAAGGCGGTGTTGAAGATGTCCTGCGACAGGTAGCCGCCCAGGTAGATGGACAGGTGCTGGCGGAAGGCGCGGATCTTCAGCGTCGAGAACAGGTCGCCGAACATCTTGACCGGCAGGGCCAGTGCGGCCTTCAGCGTCACGCCGCCATAGGTCTGCGACATGACCGCTTGTTCGCGCGTGCCGTAGGGGCGCTCCCACGTCGTCAACACGACGATCGTCACGACGACCGAAAAGATGCAGCCAAAGATGGCTGCCATCCAGAAGAAGGTGTCGGGCGAGTCCTTGCCGCCGAACTGGCTGATCAGCAGCGTGGGCAGGTAGGAGGCCAGGATGGCCGAGCTCTGCGCGACGATCATGCGCGCGCCGGCGAACTTGGCCTTGCGCTTGTAGTCCTTGGTCATCTCGGCCGCCAGCGTTTCCCAGGGGATGAGAAACATCGTGTACAGCAGCTCGAAGAAGATGAAGGCAAGCAGGTAGTAGGTGAACGTGTGCCCGGTGCGGAAGATCAGCGCGAAGCTGGGCAGCAGCGGGATGGTGACCAGCAGGAAGAGCTTGCGCCGGCCGATCTTGCGGCCCACCCAGGTGTGGCGCAGGTTGTCGGACACATAGCCGATCAGCGGGCAGGTGATGGCTTCGAGCAGGCGCGGCAGGCCGAGGATCAGGCCAGCGTCGACGGCGCTGAGGCCRCAGAAGGTGGTGAAGAAATAGAACAGCCAGCCGGTGATGACGGCCTGGGCGCCGGCGCCCAGCATGTCGCCGCTGCCCCAACCCCAGTAGTTGATCCAGGTGGGTTCTTTGGCGGCTGGGTGGAGGTTTCGGGTTGTCATGTCTGTGCTCTTTGAGCGCTTGTCTCAGCTGCTCTTGTTTTCTGCTGCGAGTGGTGCGGGGATTTCGCCCCCGCAGGCGAGTCACTTTCTGGGCCGCCAGAAAGTAACCAAAGAGCTTCCCCCTGACCGCCCCGCCCTACGCTTCGCTGCGGGTCCCCTGCGGTACTCAGCCCCGAAGCCCCGCGCCGAACTCGCGTCGCTACGCTCTGCTCAAACAGGCGTCGCGAGTCAGTTCTTGAGGTTCGCTGCGCGAACGGGCTTCGGGTCTTCCGTTCCTCGGCGGGGCTAAAAGGGGGCAGACAGAAATACATCCACCACCCGGATTTCGGGTTTGGCTGTTGGGGCTGTTCGGAGCCTCCCCTTCTAAACCGCCGAGAAGCGCAGAAGCCCGAGGCGCGTGCGAAGCACGCTTCGACAACTGACTTAGCGCAGTTGTCTGAACGCAGCGTGGCGAAGTGAGTTCTGCGC
>NZ_JBFULE010000512.1:0-3835 GCF_056400485.1 Roseateles sp. P5_B10 | reverse complement strand
GGATCAAGGCGAGTTTGGCGCCGAGGGCGGGCGCGATGAGCACGCCGAACAGCGGCGCGGCCAGCGTGGCGCCCAGCGTGTTGACGCCGAGTGCGCGGCTGAACGCGATGCCGGCCGCAGACGCGTCGGCGCTGAGCTGGCAGAACAGCGCGCCCATCAGCAGCGTCGGCAGCGCGAACACGGCGACGGCGAGCACAGCCTCGGTGGCCAGTGCTGCGGCCAGCGTCTCAGGCTGCAGCCAAGCCTTGATCGCGTCGGCGCTCCACAGCGCGGCCATGCCGAGCAGGATGCTCACGGCCAGCGCCTGCAGCAGGTGCGGCGTGCTGTGCAGCGCTGGCCAGCGTGCATGAGCTGCGGCGCCCAGCGCGCTGCCAGCGAGATAGACGGCCAGCAGCAGCGCGAAGGTGTAGACGGTGTCCTCGGCCACCTGGCTGAGCACGCGCACGGCCAGCACTTCGTAGGCGATGCCGAGCAACCCGCTCAGGGCCAGCAGGACGAGTGGCCGGCTCGATGTCGGTGAGGCAGGCGCCGGCGCGGGGCGGGACTGCAATGAAACGCCGGCCAGGAATGCGCAGCCCAGGTTGAGGGCGACGCAAAGCCCTGCGCTGCGTGTCAGTCCCCAATTCGGAATCAGCCAGAAGGCGGTGGCCAGCACGCCGGCGACGGCGCCCAGTGTGTTCGCGGCATACAGCGGCGCGACGCCGGCGGTACCGATGCGCGCCATGGCCGGCAGCGTGGCGCCCATCGCGGCGGTGGCCGGCAGCAGCAGGAGAAAGCTCGCTGCAAAGGCAACGCTCCATTGCCACAGCGGCGCGGCGTCGGGGCCGATCAGCGCGAGCGCTGCATTGCTGGCCATGGGCATGGCAGCCATCAGCACCGCGCCCCAGAGGCCGATCAGCGCCTCGCAGGCGGCATACCAGCGCTGCGGTTGTGGGCTCGCGTCGATGCGTGGGCCCAGCAGCAATGACCCCAGCGACAGCCCGCCGAAGAAAGCCGCGACTACCGCGAGAACGGCGGCCGATTCGTGGCCCAGCACGAGGCCGAGCTGCTGCGTCCAGACGATCTGGTAGCCCAGCCCGGCAAAGCCGGACGCGGCCATCAAAAGCAGCGCGAGGTGCTTCAAGCGTTGAAGCTCAGCGTATAGCCCCAGCTCTCCAAACGCGTCGGGATCGCGTTGAAGGCCAAGCTGATGCGCCGCCCGCCAGCGTTGGGCGGCACGGCGTGCATCAGATAGCTGGGGAACAGCACCATGTCGCCCGGGCTGGGCGCGGGGCCGACCCATTTCTCGGCGTTGTAGGGGCCGGCGGTCACGCCGGCGTGGTCGTTCTTCAGCGCGAAGTCATGGCCGCCGGGCGACTTCATGAAGACGGTGCGGGCCGAGTCATCGGTCTCGGTCAGGTAGACCACGCCGGAGGCAAAACTGTTGGCGTGGTTGTGCATGGCCTGGCGCCCGCCGGTGTCCAGCACGTTGACCCACATCTCCTTGATGGCCCAGCCCAGGGTCTCGCCAAAGAKGTGGCGGCCGAACTCGGCGATCTTGGGTGTGATCAGCGCCGCGGCCTGCACAAGCAACGGGCTGTCGCCGGGCTGCAGCATCTGGGTGTGCGACAGGGCTCCCGAGCTATTGTTGGCCTGCAGCGCGCGAGTGCTGAAGTGGTCGATCAGCGCATTGACGAGGGGCACGGGCAGCACGCCCGGCGCGCGCAGCAGCGGCACCGGGAAAAGGCCGATGACTTCGTCTGTCATGCCAGAACTGCCGCGATGCGCAGCCACGACCAGTAAGCCGCGGCGCTGCCGATCATGTAGAGCAGCACCGTGCGCAGCCGCTGCGTGGCCGGCCAGCGGGCGCTGAGGCGCCACAGGCACCAGCAGAAGCCGACAGTCATCAGCTGGCCCAGTTCGACGCCGACGTTGAAGGTCAGCAGCGCGACCAGCAGATGGTTCTCGGGCAGGCCGATTTCCTTCAGCGCGCCGGCAAAGCCCAGGCCGTGCACGAGGCCGAACAGGAAGGCGACCAGGGCTGGCCAGCGCCCCGCCAGGGTGTCGCGCTTGTGCAGCGCCTCGCCAGCCACCAGAACGATGGATAGCGCGATGCTGGCCTCCACCGGTGCCGAGCGCAGCGTCAGCAGCCCCAGGGCGCTGCTCGCCAGCGTCAGGCTGTGGGCGGCCGTGAAGGCGGTGATGGTCCAGACCAGGCTGCGGCGAAAGCCGACGAGGAACAGCAGGCCAATGACGAAGAGCAGGTGGTCGATGCCGCCGAGGATGTGCTCGACCCCCAGCAGCGTGTAGGCGCTGGCGATCTCGCCCATGCCGCGCGGGTCGTTGGCGGCACCGTAGAGCTGCACCGTGGGCTGGGCCTTGGTCAGCGTGTAGACGCGGGTGTCGCCGTTCATCCAGACGACCTTGACGACGGCCGCGGAGTAGCGTTCACCGACGCCCTTGACCGACATCGTGCCGGCCAGGCCCTGGTCGCCGCAGCGCAGCGCATTGGCCTGGGCCGCGCAGCCTTGCGGCCATACGGGCGTCAGATCCTGGCCCACCGGGCGCTTTTCGCCCGCCGACCACTGCCAGACGAATTCGCCGCGCTGCGTTTCGCGCAACTGCAGCTCGGCCATGCTCATTTCGTGTGCCGAGGCGGGCAGGGCGGCGGCCGCAACGGCGAGCCACAGCATGGCACGCAACCACATCCACCCGCGCTTCATGGGGCAGTCGCCTCCACCTTGACGGTGTATTTCCTGGCGAGGGCTGCCACTGCGGCGCTGCGTTGGGCGGCCAGGGTCGCGTCCGTCCAGTCCTGCAGCACCACGCCGCGCAGCGCCTCGAAGCTGGCCGGTCTGGCGCCGCTGCTGGCGTCCAGCCGCACGGCGTGCCAGCCCTCGCGCGACTGGAGCGCCAGCCATTGGCCCGCGGTGGCTCCTTCCAGTGCCTTCGCGAAATCCTCGCCATAGCTCTGTAAAAGGTTGCTGTGCGGCCTCCCCTTGAAGACGCGCAACCCGGCCTTGGTGTCGCCCGGCACGCCGTTGTTCAGCAGGTCGACKAAAGCGCGCACGGTCGCCTCGTTCGCCTCGCCGCCCAGCACGGCCTCCTGGAAGTCGAACCGAGCCGGCTCGTCGTAGCGGGCGCGGTGTTTCTCGAACCAGTCGCGCAGCACCGGCTCCTTGACCGGCGGCAGCTGGGTGCCGCCGTCGACCACGCTGAGCGCCTTGAAGATGACGCGTTCTCGGATCGCGGTGTCGCCTTTGTCGAGCTGCAGCGCCAGGCCTTCGCGGTAGAGCACCTCGTTGTCGAGCCAGACCTTGCGCAGCGCGGCGGTCTCTTCGGCGTTGGGCTCATGGCCGCGCTTGGCTTTGAACAGCTCGCGGGCCTCGCGATCGACTTCGGCGCTGATGATGATCTCGTTGGACCCCGCGGTGTCGCGGTTGAGCAGGCGGTCGGCGCCGAACAGGGCAGCGCCCAGCAGCAGGAAGTGCAACAGCGGTTCGCGGGTCCAGTTCGGCAGGCCGGATAGGCGGGGCGGCGCCTTGGCGGTGGGGGTCAAGGAAAGCTGGGCGGACATCGGTCTCTGGGGGCGGGGCACAGGCGGCGGATGCTATCGACGCTGCAAGACAAATTGACGACAAGCGTGGCCGCTGGGGACGCGCACGCGCGACAAAAAAAAGGGCGCCGCATCGCTGCGGCGCCCTGGCAAGTGTTGTCGGGAGCAGGGCTCCCGGCTCCTTTACTTGACGCCTGCGACGGCGACCGAATTGGCCACTTCGACGTAGATCGGGTTGCTGTAGAACCAGAGGTCGGCCCAGGCCGCGACGTCGTAGGACACCGCCTTCTGGCCCACGAT
>NZ_JBFULE010000511.1:0-3838 GCF_056400485.1 Roseateles sp. P5_B10 | reverse complement strand
GACGGGCCGGCTAGGGAGCGGCCCGGCGCTCGGCCCGGCAAACGAAGTCAGTCAGCGAGCGCCTGGTCGAAGTCGGCGATCAAGTCTTCGGCCGCTTCCAGGCCCACCGACAGCCGAACCAGACCTTCTGCGATGCCCATGGCGGCTCGCGCCGCTTGGCCCATCTCCCAGAAGATGGTCGGCGCCACCGGGATGATCAATGTGCGCGTGTCGGCCAGGCCGGTGGCCTTGAGCGGCAGGCGCAGCCGGTTCAGCACCTCGACCATGCGCTCGGGGTCGCGCAGCTCGAAGCTCATCATCCATGAGCCGCTGCCGAACCAGGCGCGGGCCTTGTCGTATTCGGGATGGGTCTCGAGCATGGGGTAGTGCACGTGCTCGATGGCCGGGTGGGCGGCCAGGTGGCGAGCCAGCGCCAGCGCCGTATCGCTGCTGCGTTGCAGGCGCAGCGTCAGCGTCTCGGCGCCGACGAGGATGCGGTGGGCGGCCTCGCTGGACAAGGTGCCGCCCATGTCGCGCAAGCCCTTCTTGCGGATCTGCTGCAGGCCCCAGCCGCGCGCGTCGCCCTGGCGGTAGGCCGGGAAGATGTTCGGGTAGGTCGACCAGTCGAAGCAGCCGGTGTCGGTCACCGCACCGCCCAGGGCCTCGCCATGGCCGGCCAGCGTCTTGGTCAGGGAGTTCATCACCAGGCCGGCACCGAAGCGGTGCGGCTGGCACAGGGCCGGCGAGGTGACGGTGTTGTCGACGACGTAGAGCAGGCCGCGCTCACGGCACAGCGTGCCAATGCCTTCGAGGTCGGGAATGCGGGTGCTGGGGTTGGCGATGGTCTCGACGAAGACCAGCCGAGTCTCGGGCCGCAGCGCAGCCTGCACCGCAGCGGCCTCGCCGGCATCGACGCGGCTGACCGCGATGCCCAGACCCTCCAGCGTCTGGAAGAGGCTGTTGGTGTTGCCGAAGACGCGGTTGCTGGTGACGAGGTGGTCGCCCGCCTTCAGCAGCGTCAGGAAGAGGGCGCTCAGGGCCGCCATGCCGGTGGCGAAGCTGACGGTGCCGATGCCGCCTTCCATCTCCGTGACAACCGCTTCGAGCGCGGCCGTCGTCGGTGTGCCCTGGCGGGCGTAGTTGAAGCTGCCTTTGCTCTTGCCCTGGAAGACGGCGATCAGGTCCTCCACCTTCTCGTAGGCGTACTGCACGGAAGGATGGATGGGTGTATGGACGCCACCGAACTGGCGGTCAGGGCCGCTGGCGTGGACGAGACGGGTGCTGAGGGCGTCGGGCATGGTTTATCGGGTCCAGATGGCAGAAGACCCGCCGTAGCGGGTCTTGCAACAAGTGATCGGCAGGCCGGCTTACTTGCTGAACGTGTAGTCGGTCTTGGCCTTCTTGATCAGGCYGTCCTGGAACTCGGCCATCTTCTGCTGCTCGATGCGCTGCTTGATCTGGGCCTTGACGTCGTCGAAGGCCGGGAAGGTSGCGGSGCGGGTGTCTTCGAGCTTGATGATGTGATAGCCGAACTGGCTCTTSACCGGYTCCTGCGTCATCTCGCCCTTTTGCAGCGCCGTCATGGCCTTGCTGAATTCGGGCACGAAGTTGTTCGGATTGGCGAAGTCCAGGTCGCCGCCGTTGGCTGCGGAGCCGGTGTCCTTGGAGTTCTTCTTGGCCAGTTCCTCGAAATTGGCGCCGCCCTTGATCTGGGCGATCAGGGCCTTGGCGTCCTCTTCCTTCTCGACCAGGATGTGGCGGGCGCGGTATTCGTTGCCGGTGTTGGCGGCCTTGAACTTGTCGTACTCGCCCTGGGCTTCGGCATCCGTAACCGGGTTCTTGGTCTTGAAGTCGTCCATCAGGCCGCGGATCAGCAGCATCTGACGGGCCAGGTCCATCTGGACCTTGTAGTCGGCGGTCTGCGGAACGCCGCGCTTCTCGGCTTCCTGCATGAAGATCTCGCGGCGCACGACCTCGTCCTTGACCTGGGCTTCCAGCTCGGGCGAACGCTGCTGCTGGCCGCTCTTGGTGACTTGCTGGATCAGCGTCTCGACGCGCGCCTTGGGCACGGGCTTGCCGTTGACGGTGGCGACGTTCTGCGCGACTGCAGCAGCCGGCAGCAGGGCCGAAATGGTGGCCGCGACGACGGCGGCGAGCGCAAACTTCTTCATGGGTGGGGGAATTTGATTCAGGCTAAAAAAATCGCGCCCGGTGCCGGGCGCGCGGTTCTTCAATCACGCACGATCTGATCAGTGTTCACCCGGGGCCCGGGCGTCGATCGCCAGCGCGTGGATGCCGCGCTGCATCAGGTCGGACAAACAATGATAAACGAGGCGGTGCCGGGCCAATCTTTGCAGTCCGGTAAAGCGATCCGACACGACAGCCACGTGAAAGTGGCCGCCCTCGCGGGCACCGGCGTGGCCGGCGTGCTGGGCGCTGTCGTCGCGGATGCTGAGTTCCAGTGGCGCCAGCTCCGCGCGCAGGCGGGCCTCTATCTCTGCGCTGATCATGGCTTGCTGTCCTCTTCCGGCGGCAGGTGCTTGCTGAGATACAGGCCTTGGGCGAGTGTGAACAGCACGATGAGGCCCGTCACGCCAAAGACCTTGAAGTTGGCCCAGGCCGACGTCGAGAAGTGGTAAGCCACATAGAGGTTGAGCACGCCCATCGCGGCGAAGAACAGCACCCAGGCGCGGTTCAGCTTGAGCCAGATCAGGTCGGGCAGGGCGAGTTCGCTGCCGAGCATGGACTGGATCAGGTTCTTGCCGAACGCTGCCTGCGAGATCCACAGCGTCAGCGCCATGGCCCAGTACAGGCCGGTGGGCTTCCACTTGATGAAGGTCTCGTTGTGGAACCAGATCGTGGCACCGCCCAGAGTCACGACCAGCACGAGGCTGATCCACAGCATCAGATCGATCTTCTTGCCGCGCAGCTTCAGGATGGCCGCCTGCGCCAGCGTGGCGATCATGACCACCAGCGTGGCCAGCAGAACCGGCGCTTCCTGGGCGCCGACAACGCCGCCGGAGACCAGGAAGCCGAAATGTTCGGTCGAGAACGCTGCCGCTGCATCGGCGTGCCCTTCAGCGCCTTTGAAGACGATGAAGAAAAGGATCAGCGGAAGAAAGTCGAGCAGCAGTTTCATGCGCCGGGATTGTCTTTCACGAAATCGATGGAGGCGGAGTTGATGCAGTAACGCTCACCCGTCGGCTCGGGACCGTCCGGGAAGACGTGTCCCAGATGCGAGCCACATTTGTTGCAGCGGACCTCGACCCGCACCATGCCGTGGCTGCTGTCGACGATGCGTTCGATGACTTCGCTGTTGACCGGGGCCCAGTAGCTCGGCCAGCCGCAGCCGGMRTCGAACTTGGYRTCGGACTCGAACAGCGGCGTGCCGCAGCCGATGCAGTTGTAGTGGCCGTCCTTGAAGTGGTCCCAGTACTTGCCGCTGAAGGCGCGCTCCGTCCCCGCATGGCGGGCGACCTGGTACTGCGTGGCATCGAGTTGCTCGCGCCATTCGGCGTCGGTCTTTTGGACGGGGTAGGTCTTGCTGGAATCGTGGCTCATGATGAAAAGGACACTTCGGGGCTTGGGGCCCGGTCAGGCGGCAGGGCCGCGTCGCCGGGAAGAGCGGGTTCGTCGAACGGGCGACTCAGAACTTTCATCAGCCGGCCAGTTTAGTGAGAGGGCCGAAGGCCTCGCTCACCCGGGTGTTTCCCCGGGGTGCAAGGGTCGCGGTTGTGACGTTCAGGTGTCGGACCCCGGGACTAGACTGGCCGGAACCTGTTCGCAGTCTCCCCATGGCGCCCGTTGCCCCGCAAAGGCAGTGGCTGCAAGACGCAAACCGCAGTCGGGCTGGTTGCCC
>NZ_JBFULE010000510.1:0-3848 GCF_056400485.1 Roseateles sp. P5_B10 | reverse complement strand
TTGGAGCAGAAGCTGGACCTGCGGCTGTTCGAGCGCCTGCGTGGTGGCTATGTGGCCACGCGCGCCGGGGCCGAGCTGGTCGAGTTGTCGCGCCGCATGGGACGTGAGCTGCATGTCGTGACCGAGAGCCTGCGTGGGCGGCAGGCCTGGCCTGGCGGCCTGCTGAGGTTCAGCGCGGCCGATACCTGGATGCAGGCCCTGCTGCCGCCGCTGCTGGCCAGCTACCAGACCCGGCATCAGGTCCAGCTGCAGGTGCGCAGCGGCAACGCGCTGCTGGACGTGCAGCAGGGCGAAACCGATGTCGCGCTGCGCTCCGGCGGGCCACCGCCGGAGTCGCTGGTGGGGCGCCGCCTGGCGCGTGTCGAGGCGACGGTCTATGCGTCCCGCAAGCTGGGCGGCGTCAGCGCGGAGACCCTGGACCTGCAACCCTGGGTGGGTGTCGACGAGGACCTGGCCCACCTGGCATCGGCCCGCTGGCTGGAGGGCCAGGGCCTGGGCCGCCAGGTGGCGGTGCGCACCAACAGCCTGACTCATGTTCGCCAACTCGTGCGTGCGGGCATGGGCCTGGGCGCCTTGCCCTGCTATCTCGGCGATGCCGACCCCGAGCTGCGTCGCGTGTTCGATCCGCCGCGCGACTGGCGCAGCGAGCTGTGGCTGCTGACCCGCGTGGAGCTGCGCCAGGTGCCCCGCGTCAAGAAGCTGTTCGAGCATCTGTACGAAGGTACGCGAGCGCTGCTGCCGCTGATCGAAGGGCGCAGCCCGCAGCCGGACACGCCTGAGCAGGAAGCGGAGATCCTGAAGCGCTGGAAGGCGGCCAAGGCCGGCTAGATGTTGGACGGATACATCGCCGGGCAGTTCGCCGTGCCGAAGCGGTCCACCGGGATCCGAAAGCGCATGCCCACGCGCAGCTGCTTCCAGCGCTCGGCGTCGACGCGGCAGACCCAGGCATGGTCCTCGCGGTCGCGCAGCTCGATCTCGAAATAGGCTTCGCGCTTGCTCAGGCGCTCGCTGCCGGGCTGGCCGGGTGGCGCCATGCGCAGCGGCGGGCGCGGCCAGTCGGGGCGCTCGCCGGGGCCGCCCTCGTTCTTGACGATCCAGCTGCGGCGCCAGGCCAGGACGTTGTAGCGGCAATGCTCGCCCGGCTCGGCGCGCTTGCCGGTGGGATCGGCGATGGTGCGGCGGCTGATGTCGAAAGCGCCCTCGGGAAGCTCGTCGCACCAGTCCGAGCCGGACTCGGAACGCAGCCGCTCGACGATGATCTCCATGCGCCAGCTGCGTTTGGTCAACTCGACGGCGACGCCGGACGGGCCGAACGCCCACCAGCCGACGATAGCCAGTGCCGCCACCACCATGGCGACCAGCACGATGACACGCAGGCGCGGGAACCTAAGCCGCATCGAACTGCGCGCTAATGGCCTCTTCCCACTGGGCCAGCTCTTCCCAGTCGATGTGCAGCCAGGCCATCGCAGCCTGGTGGTGGCCGGCCCAGTCGGCGTCCTCGGGCAGGCCTTCGTGGCGGCGCATCAGATGCTCGGCGATCAGGCCGGCGGCGATCAGCGTGTGGATCTCAGGCTCAATGCCGTCGTGGCCGAGGGCCGCGAAGTCGTGGTGCAGGCGGATGGCCGACATCAGCGGCGCCGGCAGGTTCCAAACGCGCACGACCAGCGCGCCGACGACGGCATGGTCGGTCTTGTGGTTGGCGTTTTCCGTGGCGATATAGGGGCGGTCGATGCGAGCGCCGGCCTCCACCATGGTGGCTGCATAGCCGCGCACGCTCTGCATCAGCACCGGCATGCCAACGTGCAGGAAGAGACCAAAGCTGTGCGCCAGGTCAGGCGACAGGCCTGGCAGCTGCTGGGCAATGATGGCCATCGCGATCGCGCGCTTGGTGCTGCGCTCCCAGAAGCGCGCCAGCTGTGGCGCGTTGACGGGGATGGCGTGCCGGGCCAGGAAGCCCGTCATGACGGCCACGCTCTCGCGCAGGCCGATGCGCGTCATGGCCTGGCCGACGGTGGTGCAGGGCAGGCCCACGGGCTTGAACAGCGGGCCGTTGGCGATGCGCAGCAGCGTTGCGGCCATGGCCACGTCGCTGGAGGCGATGCGCGAGACCAGGTTGAGGTCGGGTTCCGGCTGGTTCATGGCCTGCTGCAACTGCGCCAGCAACTCGGGGCAGGGCGGGATCTGGATCTGCTGCAGGGGGCCACGGCGGCGCGACTGGTCGATGTCGTCGCGGATCTGCTGCGCACGAGTACGCAGGTCGTGGGAAGGTGCCGGGTTCTGCATCATCCAAAAATCTTATGGCGCTTCGGACATGTGCCGGCCGGGTACAGTGAATTCAACTGCAGCCCGCCGTCAATCTTGCCCACTTCCCCGCCTCGCGTCGCTTTCGCCCTTCGTCGGCATCGGTGGTGGTTGGCCGTCCTGGTGGCCGGGCCGGTGCTGGCGCTGGCGGCTTATGACGCGGCGCGTGTGCTGGAAGCTGCCGCCGCCCGCGGTCCCCGCGTCGTCGAGCAGGCCCAGGCCCTGGTGCAGCAGATCGAGCGCAGCGGCGTGAGCGAGGAGCTGCAGCGGCTCAAGGACATCAACGATTTCTTCAACCGCCGCCTGGCCTTCAAGGACGACGCCGTCACCTGGAACCTGCCGGACTACTGGGCCTCGCCGCTGGAAAGCCTGGAAAAGCGCGCCGGCGACTGCGAGGACTACGCCATCGCCAAATACTTCGGCCTGGCGGCCACGGGCGTGCCGACGGCCAAGTTGAGGATGGTCTATGTGCGGGCGCGGCTGCAGGGCCAGTCGCTCGCCCACATGGTGCTGGCCTACTATGCCCAGCCGGGCGCCGAGCCGCTGATCCTGGACAACCTGCGGCCCGAGGTGCTGCCCGCGTCGCAACGCACCGACCTGACGCCGGTGTTCAGCTTCAACACCGAGGGCCTGTGGCAGGGCGTGGGCCAGGTGACGGCGGGTGACCCGCTGGCGCGCCTGTCGCTGTGGCGCGAGCTGGTGGCCAAAGTGAGAGCGGAGGGATTCTTGTGAACGGGAGTGAGACATGTCGTTGATGCGGCAGATCGCCTGGCTGGTGCTTGGCGTGGTGCTGGCCGCGCTGGTGGGCGCGGTCGGCCTGTCCATGGTCTCCGCGCGGCAGTTGATGCACACCCAACTGGAGCTGAAGAACGCCGACAACGCCCAAGCCCTGGCCCTCGCCCTGTCGCAGCAGCAGGGCGACCGTGAGCTCATCAAGTTGCTGGTGTCGGCCCAGTTCGATACCGGCGCCTACGAATTCGTGCGCTGGCGTGGCGCCAATGGTGAGACCTTGTTCGAGCGTGCCGAGGCGCCGCGCCCGGGCCAGGCGCCGGCCTGGTTCCGCGCCATGCTGCCCATCGAAGCCGCGTCCGGTGTGGCCCAGCTGTCCAACGGTTGGAACGCCATCGGTGCGGTCGAACTGAAGAGCCATTCCAGCTACGCCCATGACGCGTTGTGGCTGACCTCGCGGCGCCTGCTGGCCTGGCTGCTCATCGTCGGCATCGTCGCGGCCGTGCTGGCCTGGGCGGGCCTGAGGCGCATCCGCCGCCCGCTGGACGCCGCCGTGGCCCAGGCCGAGGGCGTGCTTGCCGGCAGCTATGGCCAGGTCGTCGAGCCGCGCGTGCCGGAACTGCAGCGCCTCACCCGCGCCATGAACGCGATGGTGCAGCGCGTGCGCGACCTCTTCGAGGCCCAGGCCGGCCAGCTGCTGGTGCTGCGCGAGCAGGTGCACCACGACCCGCTGACCGGCGTCTCCACCCGCAAGCATTTCCTGGCCGAGCTGGATGCGGCCCTGCGCCGCGACGACGGCCCGGCGGTGGCTGGCCTGG
>NZ_JBFULE010000509.1:0-3852 GCF_056400485.1 Roseateles sp. P5_B10 | reverse complement strand
GAGTGGCACGACCAGGATTTGTCCTGGACAAATGATTTCGGGTTAACCCGGCACGCCCAGACAATACCCGAGCGAATCATTTCCGATGATTTTACTCGACTACTCGGCCACTTCCTATGGCCGCCAGGTATCCCTAGGTTTCGGCAGGTTTTTTGCTGCGGCGCAGCAGCTTCAGCGAACTGGACCTGCCTTTCGAGCACTGTCCAGGGGCACGATGTTGTCGTGCACGCGGGCGCCGAAGGCCTGCTCGCGCAGTTGAGCCAGTTGATCGCGCATCCGCGCAGCCTGTTCGAACTCCAGGTTGCGGGCGTGTTCCAGCATCTGCTTTTCGAGCTGGGCGATACGTTTGGCCAGATCCTTCTCGGACAAGTCCTCGACCTTGGCCGCGGCCAGCAATTTGGCATCGTCTCGGCCGGATTCGGCCGAATAGACGCCGTCGATCAAATCCTTGATGCGCTTTTGCACGCTGCGCGGCGTGATGCCGTTTTCCTCGTTGAAGGCGATCTGCCTGGCGCGCCGGCGTTCGGTCTCGCCAATGGCCTTGCGCATCGACTCGGTGATGCGGTCGCCGTACAGGATGGCCTTGCCGTTCAGGTTGCGCGCGGCCCGGCCGATGGTCTGAATCAGGCTGCGCTCGGCGCGCAGGAAGCCTTCCTTGTCGGCATCCAGGATGGCGACAAGCGACACCTCGGGGATATCCAGCCCTTCGCGCAGCAGGTTGATGCCCACCAGCACGTCGAAAGCGCCCAGTCGCAGGTCGCGCAGGATCTCGACACGCTCCACCGTGTCCACGTCGGAGTGCAGATAGCGCACCTTGACGCCGTTGTCGCTGAGGTAGTCGGTCAGTTGCTCAGCCATGCGCTTGGTCAGGGTCGTGATCAACACGCGCTCATGCACCTCGACACGCAAGCGGATCTCCTGAAGCACGTCGTCGACCTGATGAGTGGCCGGCCGGACCTCGACGAGGGGGTCAACCAGGCCCGTCGGCCGCACGACCTGCTCCACTACCTGCCCCGCGTTGTCCTGCTCATACTGCGCCGGCGTGGCCGACACAAAGATGGCCTGACGCATCTTGCGTTCGAACTCGGCAAACTTCAGCGGCCGGTTGTCCAAGGCGGACGGCAGGCGAAAGCCGTATTCCACCAGCGTCGTCTTGCGCGCCCGGTCACCGTTGTACATGCCGCCGAACTGGCCGATCAGCACGTGGCTCTCGTCCAGGAACATGAGGGCGTCCTTGGGCAGGTAGTCCACCAGCGTCGGCGGCGGGTCGCCCGGCTGGGCGCCGGACAGGTGCCGCGTGTAGTTCTCAATGCCTTTGCAGTGGCCCACCTCCTGCAACATCTCCAGGTCGAAGCGCGTGCGCTGCTCGACGCGCTGCGCCTCCACCAGCTTGCCCTCCTTGACGAAGAAGTCAACGCGCTCGCGCAGCTCCGCCTTGATCGCGTCGGTGGCCGCCAGCACGCGGTCGCGCGGCGTCACGTAATGGCTGCTCGGGTAAACGGTGAAGCGCGGGATCTTCTGGCGGATCTGCCCCGTAAGAGGGTCAAACAGCGACAGCGCCTCGATCTCGTCGTCGAAGAGTTCGATGCGGATGGCCAGCTCCGAGTGCTCGGCCGGGAATACATCGATGGTGTCGCCGCGCACGCGGAAATGCCCGCGCACGAACTCCATTTCGTTGCGGGTGTACTGCATGCGGATCAGGTGGGCGATGACGTCGCGCTGGCCCATCTTGTCGCCCACGCGCAGCGTCATCACCATCTGGTGGTAGTCGCTCGGATTGCCGATGCCGTAGATGGCCGATACGGACGCCACGATGATCACGTCGCGCCGCTCCAACAGGCTCTTGGTGCACGAAAGCCGCAACTGCTCGATGTGCTCGTTGATCGCGCTGTCCTTCTCGATGAAAAGGTCGCGCTGCGGCACATAAGCCTCGGGCTGGTAATAGTCGTAATAGCTGACGAAGTACTCGACGGCGTTGTTCGGAAAGAAGTCCCGGAACTCACTGTAGAGCTGGGCCGCCAGCGTCTTGTTGGGAGCAAAGACGATGGCCGGGCGCCCCAGGCGGGCGATGACATTGGCCATCGTGAAGGTCTTGCCCGAACCGGTGACGCCCAGCAGGGTCTGGTAGCTGAGGCCGTCGTTGATGCCTTCGATGAGCTTGGCGATGGCGGTCGGCTGGTCCCCCGCCGGCGGGAAAGGCTGGAACAGCTGGAACGGCGAGCCTTCGAAGCTGACGAATTCGCCCTTGCGTTCCTCCGAGTCACTTTCTGGACCGGACATGACGTTCAAGGCTTCTTGCATGGGGAATTCCCTGGGTTCGGCGGCAAAATTGCTGCGCTGCATTGCTGCAATGCARAAGCGGTCAGGTTAGCGCAGACCCTGATTCTTCAAGCCTCCCCTCCTGCCAACGTCCCTTCAGGAACCCGCCATGTCTTTGTTCGCCGATGTCGCCCTTGCTCCCCGTGACCCCATCCTCGGCCTGAACGAGCAGTTCAACGCCGACACCCGCCCCGGCAAGGTCAATCTCGGCGTTGGCGTCTACTACGACGAAGCCGGCAAGCTGCCGCTGTTGAAATGCGTCCGCGAAGCCGAGGCCGCCATGGCCGCCGCCCCCAAGCCGCGCGGCTACCTCCCCATTGATGGCATTGCCGCTTATGACAAGGCCGTTCAGAAGCTGGTCTTCGGCTCCGAACTGAAGAACGTCGCCACCGTGCAGGCCCTGGGCGGCACCGGCGCGCTGAAGATCGGCGCCGACTTCCTGAAGCAGCTCAACCCCGCCTCCAAGGTGCTGATCTCCGACCCGAGTTGGGAGAACCACCGCGCCCTGTTCACCCAGGCCGGCTTCACGGTCGAGGCCTACCCCTACTACGACGCGGCCAGGAAGGGCATCAACTTCGACGGCATGCTGGCCGCGCTGAATGCCGCACCCGCCGGCACCGTCGTCGTGCTGCACGCCTGCTGTCACAACCCGACCGGCTATGACATCACGGCCGAGCAGTGGGCCCAGGTCGTCGCCGCCGTCAAGGCCAAGGGCCTGACGCCCTTCCTGGACATGGCCTACCAGGGCTTTGGCTTCGGCCTGAAGGAAGATGGCGAGGCGGTGCGCCAGTTCATGGCCGCCGGTGTCGGTTTCTTCGTGTCGACCAGCTTCTCCAAGAGCTTCTCGCTGTACGGCGAACGCTGCGGCGCGTTGAGCGTGGTCTGCAGCAGCGACGAGGAAGCCGTGCGCGTGCTGTCGCAGCTGAAGATCATGATCCGCACCAACTACTCCAACCCGCCCACGCATGGTGCCCAGGTCGTCGCCCAGGTGCTGTCCGACGACAAGCTGCGCGCGCTTTGGGAAGAGGAGCTGGCCGGCATGCGTGTGCGCATCAAGGCCATGCGCGGCGCGCTGGTCGCCGCGCTGAAAGCTGCCGGCGTGACCCAAGACCTGTCCTTCGTCACTGAGCAACTGGGTATGTTCAGCTACTCGGGCTTGAACGCCACCCAGATGCAGCGTCTGCGCAGCGAGTTCGGCGTCTATGGCGTGGACTCTGGCCGCATCTGTGTCGCCGCACTGAATGAGGGCAATCTGCCCACCGTCGCCAGCGCGATGGCGGCGGTCATCAAGGGCTGAAAGCCCTTCAATGCACCAGCCAAGTGCGCAGGATTGGCGGTTTGACCGCCCATCCGATGCTGCAGCGCACAAGGCCGAAAGCGTTTTCTGGCACCATCGGGGCGTCCCGGCCCCTAGTTCAAGGTTTGCCAATGCTGTATCAGTTCTTCGAAACCCAGCGCGCGCTGCTCAGTCCCTTCTCTGAGTTCGCAGCCGCGTCGGCCAAGCTCTACAGCCACCCGCTGTCACCGTTCACC
>NZ_JBFULE010000508.1:0-3861 GCF_056400485.1 Roseateles sp. P5_B10 | reverse complement strand
CGTCTTCGAAGCCCTGGGCGCCGAGCCGCTGGCGCTGCTGCGCGAGCGCGGTGCGGGCGTGTGGGCCGTGGATGCGCTGTTGTTCGCCCTGGGTGCGTTGCCCCTGCTGTTGCGTCGCCAGGCGCTGGCGGCAGGCATCGCGATGGCGGCGCTGCTGTTCGCGTCATGGAGTGCCGCGTGGGCCGGTACGCTGCCGACGCTCGCGCCTGGCTTCTACCTGCTCGCGCTGGCCCTGCTGCTGACAGCCGTCGAGCACGAGCGCCACGCCCGTGAGCGGGAGCGCGAGCTGACCCGCGAGCGCGAGCTGGCCGACGCGCGCAGCCGCGCCAAGACCGAGCTGCTGGCTCAGGTCAGCCACGAGATGCGCACGCCGATGAACGCCGTGCTGGGCTTCTCCGACATCCTCGCGCGCTCGCCGCTCAAGCCGGATCAGGCCCATTACGTCGAGGTGCTGGGCCATGCCGGCCGCCAGGTGTTCGCCCTCATCAACGACCTGCTCGACAACGCCCGCATCGAGAGCGGCCGGCTGGAGCTGGCCTCGCATCCCTTCAATCTGGTCGACCTCGTCGAGTTGCAATTGGAGCTGCTGCGCGAGCGCGCCCAGAGCCAGGGCCTGTGGCTGCGCGTGTTCGCGCGCACCGAAGCGGCGGGCTGGGTGCTGGGCGACCAGCAGCGGGTGGCGCAGATCGTCACCAACCTGGTTGGCAACGCCATCAAATTCACCAAGACGGGCGGCGTGACGGTCGAGCTGTCGCGCAGCACCCAGGGCCAGGTGCTGATCAGCGTGCAGGACACCGGCATCGGCATTGCACCCGACGGGTTGGAGCGCATCTTCCAACCCTTCGCCCAGGCGGATGCGAGCATCGCGCAGGAATTCGGCGGCACCGGCCTGGGCCTGGCCATCACGCGCAGGCTGGCGCGGCTGATGGGCGGCGATGTCAGCGTGCACAGCCGTGTAGGCGAGGGCAGCTGCTTCGAGGTGCGGCTGGATCTGCCCGATTCGCGCCCGCCGCATGCCGACCCGGCAGAGACGCGCGCTGAACGCATGGCGCCGAGCCGTCCGCTTGAGCTGCTGCTGGCCGAGGACAACGACGTCAACGTGCTCGTCATCGAGGGCATGCTGCAGCCCCTGGGCCACCGCATCAAGCGGGCGCGCGATGGCGAGCAGGCCCTGGCCGCGCTGCGTGAGGGCACGGGCGAGGGTGACTTCGACCTCGTGCTGATGGACATGCTGATGCCCGGGCTGGACGGGCTGTCGGCCACGCGGCAATGGCGGGCCATCGAAGCTGCCGAGGGCAGGCCGCGCACGCCCATCGTCGCGCTGACGGCGAACGCCTTCGACACCGATGTGCAGCAGTCCCTGGCGGCGGGTTGCGACGCGCACCTGACCAAGCCCATCAGCCTCGCAGCGCTGCTGCAGGCCCTGGCCAAGTACGCGCGAGTCTGAGCCTTGCGGCGCCGGCCGCGGACGTGAAGGAAGTCAGGCCCTAATTCGCAGTGCTGTGAATGCGCCACAGCCTGACTTCCCGCAGGGGAGGAGCCATGAACTGCGGCTCAACACTTCTTTGCATGAGGGCAACAAGCCGCGCCGCGGCGGGGGTCGGGGGCGACCCTTCACAAGGCCCCAACTGACAGGAGTGAGCTTCCATGCAACACCGCCACACCCGACTGGCGCTGGCCTTGCTGGCCGCCGGTATCGCCGGCTCGGCCGCTGCGCAGAACGCACCGGCCCAACAGCAGCAGCTCGAGCGCATCACCATCACCGGCTCGTCGATCAAGCGCGTGGAATCCGAGACGGCCCTGCCGGTGTCGGTGATGACGCGCGACCAGATCGAGAAGACCGGCGCCACCAACGTCGAGGACATCCTGCGCCGCATCGGTGCCAACACCGCCGTGCAGTCGGACACGACGCAGGGCGCCGGCTATTCCCAGAGTTTCGCCAACCTGCGCGGCCTGGGCCCCAACTCGACGCTGGTGCTGCTGAATGGCCGGCGCCTGGCCAACTTCGCCTTCGGCTCCATCGGCGGCAATTCGTCAGTGGACCTGAACAGCATCCCTTTCGCGGCCATCGACCGCATCGAGGTGCTGCGTGACGGCGCCTCGGCCGTGTATGGCACCGACGCCGTCGGCGGCGTCATCAACTTCATCACCCGCAAGGACTATGACAAGGGCGCCGTCACGCTGAAGTACGGCGCACCCGAGAAGAGCATCGGCGGCAAGGAGACGAGCGCCTCCATCGCCTTCGGCATGGGCGGCCTCAAGACCGATGGCTACAACCTGCTCGTGACCGGCAACGTCAAGAAGCAGACCAAGGTCAGCTCCCTCGACCAGAAGTGGTACCTGCGCGGCATCGACGAGATCCCCGGCTCCGATCCTCCCACCTCGGGCCGCTCCTTCCCGGGCCGCCTCGTCGACTTCAACATCACGCCGGGCGCCTATGCCAACGCGGGCACCAACTTCAGCCCCTGCGACCCCAACTTCAACACCATCCAGGACGTGGTGAATGCCGCAGGGCAGCCCGTTCTGACCCCAAACGGCACCCAGAAAAAGCGCTGCCGCTTCATCTACCCGGCCATGCAGGAGAACCTGCCCGACTCCAAGAAGGCCGACGCCTTCGGTCGGTTGACGCTGGACACGGGCGGCGATTCGCAGATCTTCTTCGAGGCCAGCTACGCACGCAACGACTCCATCGGCCGCACGGCCGCCGTGCCCATTGACTCGACGGCGGGTCATGTGAAGGCCGACGGCACCTACCCGTCCTTCGCCTTCCCCATCTCGAGCAAATACTTCCCGGCGGCACTGCTGACCAGCCTGGGCTACACGCCGGCGCAGTTCGACACGCTGGGTGGCGGTTTCACCGAGATCGCGATGCGTTCCGTGCCGGTCGGCCCGCGCACCAACAACGTGTTGAACGAGCAGACCCGCTTCGTGGCCGGTGCCACCGGCATCTTCCAGGGCTGGGACTACGACGCCGGCCTGACGATGTCGCAGGCCAAGGGCTCGCTGGACTACTACAACTACCTGCACGAAGGCCGCTTCATCACCGAACTGGCCACCGGGGTCATCAACCCCTTCGGCCCGCAGGATGAAGCTGGGCTGGCCGCGCTGAACCGCGCGCGCATGGAAGGCCCGATGCGCCGTTCCAAGAGCACGACCTATGCCTTCGACGCCAAGGCCAGCACCGAACTGATGGCCATGAGCGGCGGCCCGATGATGCTGGCCGTCGGCACCGATCTGCGCAAGGAAAAGGYCGACGACCATGCCGTGAATGCCGACTATGAGCTGGGCCTGCACATCGGCGGCGAAGGCACGGTGCCCAAGACCGTGGCCTCGCGCACCATCTATGCCGTGTTCAGTGAGCTGTCGATGCCCTTCGCCAAGGGCTGGGAGGCCACGGTCAAGGCGCGCTACGACAAATACAGCGACTTCGGCGGCACGTTCAACCCGGGCGTGACGCTGCGCTTCCAGCCCAGCCGCGAAGTGCTGCTGCGCGCCAGTGCCGGCACGGGCTTCCGCGCCCCGACGCTGTGGGACGTGAACAGCCCGACGGCCTTCACCAACACCGCCAACTCCCTGGTCGACCCGAACTGCCCGCCCGGCCAGGCCGGCGACCCGCGCTGCGAAACGCAGTTCAACGTGCGCCTGTCCAGTGACCCCTCGCTCAAGCCCGAGAAGTCGCGCCAGTATTCCTTTGGCGCGGTGTTCGAGCCGATGCGGGACCTGTCCATCGCGCTGGACTACTGGCATATCCAGAAGAAGGACCAGATCGGCACCATCGGCGGCGACGCCATCATGTCCGACCCGATCCTTTACCAGCGCTACAACACCCGCATCCACCGCCTGCAGCCCAGCGGCTTCATC
>NZ_JBFULE010000507.1:0-3865 GCF_056400485.1 Roseateles sp. P5_B10 | reverse complement strand
ATGTGGAAGGGCGAGGCGTTGATGACGCAGAGCAGCTCCGCACCTGCGGCCTTGGCGGCCGCGGCGGGTTCCTCGAACCAGGCGTCCTCGCAGATCAGCAGGCCCACGCGGTGGCCCCTGACGTCGACGACGACAGCGCCAAGCCCGGCATCTCTGYCGGAGTAGAAATAACGCCGCTCGTCGAAGACCTGGTAGTTGGGCAGCTCGCGCTTGGCATAGCTGGCGACGACCTGGCCGCCCGCGAGCACCGAGGCGACGTTCAGGCAGGGTGGCAGAGACCAGCTGCGCTCCCGCACCGCCCCGCCCTCGCGCTCGCGCGGGTGGCCAACCACGACATGTAGCCCTTCGCAGCCCGCCAGCTCAGCTGCGATGCGCTGCAACTGCTCGTCGCAGGCCTCAAGAAAGGCCGGGCGCAGCAGCAGGTCCTCGGGCGGATAACCGCACAGCGCCAGCTCCGGCGTGACGAGCAGATCAACCCCAGCCGTGTGCGCCGCGCGCGCTTGGGCAATGATGCGGTCCGCGTTGCCCACCAGATCGCCGACGACGACATTGATCTGGGCCAGGGCAATCTTCAAGGGCGAGGGCATGGGCGACAGCGATTCAGAACACGAGAGCAGCATTGTCATTCGGGTCGACGCTTCGCCCGAGGCCTTGCCGCAAGACCATTGGGACGCCCTGCTTTCTGCCCAGGCGCGGCCGACGCCCTTCATGCGCCTGGCCTATCTGCGCGCCCTGCACGCCAGCGGCAGTGCCGTCGCCGGCACGGGCTGGCGGCCGCAGTTCGTCTCGCTGTGGCGGGGCGAGGAGCTGCTGGCAGCCTGCCCGGCCTATCTGAAGACCCACAGCTATGGCGAATACGTCTTCGACTGGGCCTGGGCCGACGCCTACCAGCGCCATGGGCTGAGCTACTACCCCAAGCTGCTCGTGGCCGTGCCCTTCACGCCCGTTCCCGGCAGTCGCTTGCTGGCCGTCGACGACGAGGCACGGGTGCTGCTGGCCCAGGCGCTGCGGGCGCTGGCCAAGGAGACCGAGGCCTCGTCGCTGCATGTGTTGTTTGGAGACGAGGCCGATCAGGCGGCACTGGCCGAAGCTGGCTGCACGGCCCGTGCCGGCGTGCAGTTCCACTGGACGTCGGAGGGCGATGCGGACTTCACGGCCTTCCTGGCGCGCCTGCAGCGCGACAAGCGCAAGAAGATCCAGCAGGAGCAGCGCCGAGTGCGCGAGGCCGGCGTCGTTTTCGAGGCGAACGTCGGCAATGCCATCAGCGCCGAAGACTGGGACTTCTTCTACCGCTGCTACCAGCAGACCTACCGCGAGCACCACAGCAAGCCCTATCTGAGCCGCGACTTCTTCGCCCGCATGGCCAGCGAGATGCCGGAGCACTGGCTGATGTTCACCGCCCGCCGCGGGGATGAGCGCGTCGCCACATCGCTGATCGCGCTGGACCCCGAGCGCCGCAGCGCCTTCGGCCGCTACTGGGGCGCCGTCGAGCACATCCCCAACCTGCACTTCGACGCCTGCTACTACCAGCCGTTGGCCTGGTGCATCGCCAATGGCTACCAGCGCTTCGAGGGCGGCGCGCAGGGTGAGCACAAGATGGCGCGCGGGCTGTTGCCCACGCCCACGGCGTCCAGCCACTGGCTGGCCCACCCGTCCTTCGCCGATGCCATCAATGACTTTCTGGCTCGCGAGGGCGAGGCGATGGCGGGCTATATCGACGAGCTGGGCGAGCACCAACCGTTCAAGTCAGTGCCTTGAACCCGGCCATGGCCGATCTCAGGGTCGAGCCAGATTGCCCAGCCGGCGCCTGGCCACCCGCCCCACCACCAGCAGGCCCGCCAGCAGCATCGCGTAGCTCTCGGGCTCGGGCACGGCGGCCGTGAAGTTCAGGTTCAGCGCATTGTCGGTGGCCGCCACCGACCAGTGGCCGCCCATCAGCGAATTGGTGAAACCGCTGCCGTCGATGCTGAACTCTTTGGCCGAGAAGCCCAGGATGCCGCCGCTCGCATAGGCCAGCGTGTAGCTGTGATTGTGCTGGGCGTCGAAACCGGCCAGCAGCCCCGCGCCGCCGTTCGCCAGCAGCGACTTCAACGTGACGGTGAACGGGTTGGCCGCGCTGGCGTCCAGGCTCAGCGTGCCGCCGACGCTCAGCAGGTCGTACCCCAGCCCGGCGGCGGCGCTGGCATTGGCGATCTCCCACAGATAGCTGGCGCCCTCGGCAAACGTCGCGTTGCCCGCCACGCTCAACTGGCCCGGCGAGTTGCCGGGCGCGAGCTTGCCGGCCAGCACCAGGCTGCCCAGTGCACCGCTGCCGCCCAGCGTGGCGCCCGCGTCGACGCTGAAGGCGCTGCTCAGCGACGAGCCGTTGAGCGTCAGTTGGCCGGCCTGCACCCGCGTCGTGCCGGTGTTGGTGTTGATGCCGCTGAGCGTCTGCGTGCCCGTGCCCGTCTTGACGAAGTTGCCGGTGGATTCGCTGTTCGCCAGCACGCCGGAGAAATTGCCGGAACCATTGGCCACGCCCATCGTGAAAGCGCTGTAGCCCGAGCCGTTGTAGCCAGACTTGATGCGGCCGGCGCCGCTGAGCGCATCGACGCGGACATTGGCCTCGTCGCCATCGAAGACGGCATTGGCGGCCACGTTCAGTCGGCTCTGGTTGCGGGTCCAGTCCTCATTGGCGTGGGAGCCGCCGACCAGAGTGCCGGCCTGCACGTCGATCAGGCTGCCGCTGCCCATTGCAAAAGTCGCCTTGCCCTGCTGCCAGGTCGCCACGCCGGCGCCGGTCTTGCGCAGGGTGCCCTTGCCAGAGAACAGCGTGTCGGCGGCATTGGCGCGGGTGCCGCTGGCCACATTGAGCTCCACCGTGGCGGTCGGTGATGTGATGAAGAACTCAGCGGAGCGGGTGCTGTTTTGCAGCAGCAGCACGCCGCTTTGTACCTGGGTCTGGCCGGTGTAGGTGTTGGCCGCGCCCAGCGTCAGCACACCCGCGCTCTGCTTGACGAGAACGCCCGTGCCGTCGATCGCGCCAGCGAAGCTGATGTTGTCGCTGCGGGCGAAGCTCAGCGTGCCGTTGTTGGTGACCAGCGCGGTGGCCAGAGAGCCGGTGATGCCGCCGTTGCCGATCTGCACCATGCCGCCGTTGATGGTCAGGCGGCCGGTGAAGGTGTTGGCGCCGGTCAGCCCCTGGAAGCCCGTTCCTTCCTTGACGAAGTTGCCGGAGCCCCCCAGCACGCCGGAGAAAACGTCCGAGCCATTGGCCACGCCCATCGTGAACGCGCTGTAGCCCGCGCCGTTGAAACCGGATTTGATGGTGCCCGCGCCGCTGAGGGAGTCCACGCGGACATTGGCTTCCACACCTTCAAAAGTAGCGCCAGCAGCCACATTCAGCCGGCTCTTGTTGGCGCTCCAGTCCTCGTTGCCATAGGACCCCCCGACCAGGGTGCCGCCCTGCACGTCGATGGTGCTGAACTCGTCCAGCGCGAACACGGCTTTGGACCCGGTCCAAACCGCCATGCCGGCGCCGGTCTTTCTCAGCGTGGCGGCGCTGCCGGCGAATTTCACGTCCACTGCGCCGTCGCGCGTGCCCTGATTCACCTGCAACTCCAGCACCGTACTGCCGCTGAGGTTGAAGGCGCTTGAACGCGATGCGCCCTCCTGCACCAACCAGCCGGCCTCGACGTTGGTGGCGCCGGTGTAGCTCTGGTTGCCGCTCAGCCGCAGAATGCCGGCGCCCTGCTGGTGCAGGCTGCCGCTGCCGGAGATGACGCCCTGATAGCCGATGTCGCCGCTGCGCGCAAACACCAGGGCACCGTTGTTGACGATGCTGCGGGTGGCCAGCGAGCCGCGCACACCGCCTTCGCCCACTCGC
>NZ_JBFULE010000506.1:0-3867 GCF_056400485.1 Roseateles sp. P5_B10 | reverse complement strand
GGTGCAGCCAGGCGAGGACTTCCCCCTTTTGCACGGCCTGGCCGGGCACAGGAAGTCCCTTGGGGCCGGGTTCGATACGGCCGCCATGGCTGGCCTGCACACGGCCACTGGCGTTCGGGTCCTGAACCACACGGCCGGGCAGCTCCAGCGTCGCAGCGGCTTCGGTCTCGGGTGCGATCTGCGTGCGCAGCCCCAAGCGGCGCTGGGCCAGCTTGGGGACGTTGACACTGCCGTCGGGCAGGCGCACAAGGCCCGAGACACTGGTGGGCCCGGCCTGGTCGAGGTGTTCGCCATTCGGCCCATGGGCACCGGGCCCGGCGAGCCCGGCTGTCGTGGCCAGCAGCAGTCCAACGGTCAGCAGCGGGCGCTTCATGCCTGGCCTCCGTTCCCGGTCTTGGTGCCCTGGCGGCGGCGCCATGCGGCCACGGCGATCAGCATCGCCGCGATGACGCCCATCCCCGTCCACAGCTTGCGCGAGCCACTGGGGTGGTCGTGCCCGTGGTCATCGCCGGGCTCGTGCGCGTGCGGCGCCTGCGCCGCGGCCTGGGCCTGCTCGGCCGTGACCTTGAGGGTCGCGTCCAGCAGGTCCGATTCGTTGCCGTGGATGACGGTGATGACGATGGCGTGGTCACCGGGCTTGCCGAGCAGCTTCAGCATCGCCTCGTCGGCCACGGCGTAGTCGCCGATGGCGTCGTGAAAGGGAGCCTTGACCTTGAGGCCGCCGGACTCGATTTCGACCTGCGCCTTGAGCACCGGCTCGTTGGTCGCGAAGCGGTCGATCAGCATCGAGAACTCGCCGCCGGCGAGCGTGGCGACCAGCTCGAACTGCTCGCTCCTGGCTTCGATGCGTGGGCGGCTGCCGGCAGGCGCGGTGGTAGCGGCCGGGCTGTCGAGATGTTCGCCGTTGGGTCCGTGGGCGCCGGGGTCGGCCGCAGCGCCCAGGCTCACGGCCAGCGCAGCGGCGCCGAGGGCGCGCAGCAGGGAAAGGGAGGTCATGGAAGCAATCCTTGGGCTTGTTGGAGTCGCGCCTGGGCCAGGCGCAGATGGGCTTGCTGGCGTTCGCTGGCGGCCTCGGTCTGGGCGGCGGCGCTCAGCGCCCGCAGCAGTTCGGGCAGCGGCGCTTCGCCCGCCTTGAAGGCCTTGTCGATGTGACCCGCCCGCTCGCGCAGCAGCATGGCGCGCTGCGTTTCGAGGCGGGCCTGCACTTCAGCACCCTGCAGCTGGTTGCGCGCCAGCTCCAGCTCGGCCGCGAGGCGGTCGCGGCTGCGCTGCTGCTGGGTCAGGGCCATGTCGACCTCGGACAGCGCGGTGGCGATGCGCGGCTGAGCGTGCGTCTCGGTGCCAAATGCAGCAAAAGGCAGGCGCAGTGCAACGCCGATGCTGTTCAGCGCCGGGTTGCCCTGGCCAGGGCGTTCCTGGCGCAGGTTGACGCCCAGCTCGGGGCCGTCGCCGCGCTGGGCCTGTGCCAGGGCGAGCTGGCGCTGGGCACGGTCGACGGCGCGCGCGGCGAGCTGCAGTTCGGGGTGAGCCTCATCGAGGTCGAAGGTCGCCCCTGCAGGCGGGGGCTCGAACCGCGCGGCAACGGCGAGGCCCGTCAGCAGTTGCCATTGCGTCTGCTGGGCGTGCAGCTTCAGTGCAGCCTCGGCTTCCAGAGCCTGGCTGGACAGCCACTCGGCCCGGGCCGCCATCGCGTCGGCAGGCGCGAGGTCGCCGGCCTTGACGCGGCGGTCGACGTCTTCGGCCAGGCGACCGAGCAACTGGCCTTGCAGCGCGGCCAGGCGCTGCTCCGCCTCCAGGCCGCTCAGCTGGCCAAGGGCTTCGCGCACCTGGCCGGCCACGTGCAGGCGGGCGGCCCGCTCGGCGGCGGCACTCCAGTCGAGGCCGGCTTGGGCGGCCTGGCCGGCGGTTGCGCGGGCGCCGATGCGCCACAGCGGCAGGGCGATGCCGACCTCGGTTTCGCGCTGGCCGCTGGCGCCATTGCCGCGGCCTTCACGCTGGGACAGCTGCAGCGCTGGCGGCGCGGCGAGCCAGCTGGCGGCGACGGCCTGCTCGGCGCGAGCCTGGCGCTGCTGGCCTTGCGACTGCGTCACCTCGGCGGAGCGCTGCCAGGCGGCGTCAATCGCCTGGGCCAGGCTGGGGCGGCTGGCCGCGAGCGCTGCGGAATTCGATAGGGGTTGGGCGGCACAGGCGAGCGCGCTGGCAGCAAGGGCGCTGCCGGCGAGCCATGGCGCCAACCATGGAGGGATTTTCACGAGGGTCCTGATGCGAAAGCGGCGGCGACCCGCATGGGGCCAGCCCAGGGCTGGTCATGCGCAAGAGGTCACCGCCAGAGCGACAGACGGCCGCGCGTCAGCACGCGCGGGTCGCGGGCGGGATCAGGACTGGGCTTTGGGTGGCCGCTCGGGGCCGGCAAGGCAGGGCGGTGGAGGGGGCGTCGCCGCGGTCTGCACCGGCATCGCCGGCGGCAGTTGTGGCAAGTGCAGGTCAACACGGGTCATCAGGACCGGTGAATGCAAACCGCAGTCGCTGGCCAGATGATGGGCCGAGGCGAGCGACTGGTCCTCGTGGACGCCGCTGGCGTCGCCGTGATCATCGTGATGATGCCCCTGGCCCTCGAGGTGCATCAACGCATGCTGCTGCTCTTCCTGGCCCGCCATCCCCACGGCAACGCCTGCATGGGCCAGCGCTTGCCAGCACATGCACAGCATCAGCAGGAAGGTCGTCAGGCCGTGGCGCATGGTCGTCAGTCTAGCGGAGCGACCATTTGAGGCGCATGGCGCGGCCGCCTACTGGGGCCAGTTAACCAATCATTGCGATTCGGGCACTGGCACGAGCGCAGTCCGCCGGCGCCGCACGCCGAGAACCACGCCCAGCCCCAACATCGTGAGCGCCCAGGTCGCCGACTCAGGCACGGCGCTAGGAATGCCTTCGAAGTGGTAGAGCGCGGCCAGCGCCGGGTCGTCGATCGTGAACGAAGGGTCAACGAAGGCCTTCGACCAGCCTGCCGGCCCGCCGGGGCCGCCCGAGCCGGAATCGGCACGGAGGTAGACATCAAAGACGGCATTGACCTTGAAGTTGGTGACCTGATCGAACGAGAAGCTGTTGCCACTCACTCCGTTGAGGTTGATGCCGGCGAGCAAAATCGCGCCAGCGCCGCCGCTGTCGTAGTTCACGGAGAAGGAGGCCGATGCCTGCGTACTTCCTTCGCCGTCGACCAAGCCGTGGGCGAGGACRTGCACCGGCACTACCGTTGCCGCGGCCGGGCCGCTCAGCATGACCTGGTAATGAATCGTCGTGGTCGCTCCAGCACCACCGCCGACGGTGAATCCGAGGACAGGCGAGTACGCAGCCACGGAGAGGGAATAGGCATAAGCCGAGCCCCCCTGGGCTGAATCGGTGATCGAGGTGGCGACGTTGCCATCCACGTTCACCCCGTAGCTTGCAGGCGCAAAGGTCGTCCCGTGGTCGATGTCATTCAGGCGATTGAGCGGATTGAAATTGTCAGCGGCCGCGTGACCCACATAGGTGACGACGCCGAGCGCATGCGCCGCGCCAAACGGCAAAACCGCACAAGCGCAAAGAAGCGCGCTGAGCAACGTTCGTGAGCGAGTCATGATGTTCCTTGGCTGACGGAGACGAAAAACCTGACAACGGAATCAGGTGAACGGTCCGCCGGCAAGGAGAACATGTTTCCGGTCCGGTGGGACGCCCCGGGCAGCTGCCAATCTAGGGGGCGTGCCGGGCAACGGGCAACGCGTCGTCGGTCAGCCTGGAACATTCATTTCGGAGCGACGCGCCAGATCTCGCCGGTCACATCGTCATCCACGAGCAGTGAGCCGTCCTTCTGCACGGCGACCGAGCTGGGCC
>NZ_JBFULE010000505.1:0-3867 GCF_056400485.1 Roseateles sp. P5_B10 | reverse complement strand
GTCCCCCAAGGGGACGGCGATGCTTGCCGGATCGACCGGCAAGCACATCGCCAGATGCGGGCCGGCTCGGGGGCGGCCCAGCGCTCGGCCCACAAAAAGGCCGCCCTGTGGCGGCCTTCTGCTTGCTGGAGCCTGATTTACTTCTTCGGCGGCATCAGCACGCGGTCGACCACGTGGGCCACGCCATTGGTCGCGACGATGTCGGCCTGCTGCACGACGGCATCGTCCACCGTGACGAAGCTGCCAGCCTTGGCCAGGGCCAGCGTGGCGCCTTGGTGGGTCTTGGCGGTGCCCGGCTTCACATCGGCGGCCGCAACACGGCCATCGATGACGTGATAGCCCAGCACTGCCTTGAGCTGGGCCGGGTCAGCGGCCAGCGCTTCCATCGTCTTGGCCGGCACGGCCTTGAAGGCGTCGTCGCTGGGCGCGAAGACGGTCAGCGGACCGGCGGCACGCAGTTCGTCGGCGAGGCCGGCTTGGGCTACCAGGCGGTTGAAGGTGCTGAGCTGCGGGTCGCGGGCCAGCGTCTCGGCCAGCGGCGCCGGCGCGGGGGTGGTAGCGCAGGCGACCAGCCATGCGCTGGCGGTCAACGCGATCAGGGATGTGCGACGGGTCATTTCGGAAGCTCCGGTGTGGTCGGGAAACGATAGGCCGGCACTCTAGAAGCGCCATATGACGCTCGCGTGAATCGAAAATGACAGTGTCACAAAGCGGTTCAGGCGGCTTCCCAGCCGCGCTTTGACGCGCTCCAATGGCCGGATCGATGACTGGGCAGTCACTCAATCGTCACATTCGATCCCTAGGATGCCGGTCATCGTCAAACCCGCCCTGCGGAAGGTGTCTCAGATGAAATTTGTCCAGGTCAGCAAGTCGCTCGCGATCGTCGTGAGTTTGTTCGGTGCCCAGGCGGCCCTTGCCCAGGACGTGACCGGCGCCGGCGCCACCTTTCCGGCGCCCATCTATGCCAAGTGGGCCGATGCCTACAACAAGGCCAGCGGCGCCCGCATCAACTACCAGTCGGTCGGTTCGGGTGCCGGCATCCGCCAGATCAAGGCCAAGACGGTCGACTTCGGCGCTTCCGACATGCCGCTGAAGGACGAGGAACTGGCCAAGGACGGCCTGCTGCAATTCCCCATGGTCATTGGTGGCGTCGTTCCCGTCGTCAACATCAAGGGCATCGCCCCGGGCCAGATCAAGCTGACCGGCGCCGTGCTGGCTGACATCTACCTCGGCAAAATCACCAAGTGGAACGACGCGGCCTTGACCGCGCTGAACCCAGGTGTCGCCTTGCCGGACGCCACCATCGCCCCCGTGGCGCGCGCCGACGGTTCGGGCACGACCTTCATCTTCACCAACTACCTGTCCAAGGTCAGCGAGGACTGGAAGAGCAAGGTCGGCGAAGGCACGACGGTCAAATGGCTGGCCGGTACGGCCGGCAAGGGCAACGAGGGCGTCGCCGCCTTCGTGCAGCGCCTGCCCAACTCCATCGGCTACGTCGAGTACGCCTATGTGAAGCAGAACAAGATGACCTACGTCCAGCTGAAGAACAAGGACGGCCAGTGGGTCAACCCGAGCGACGACGCCTTCAAGGCCGCCGCGGCCGGCGCCGACTGGAACAAGACCTTCTATCAGATCACGACCGACCAACCGGGCAAGACTRCCTGGCCGCTGACCAACCCGACCTACATCCTGATGTTCAAGTCGCAGGACAAGGCGGCGCAGGCCGGTGCCGCGCTGAAGTTCTTCGAATGGGCCTACGGCAACGGCGACAAGATGGCCGACGACCTCGACTACGTGCCGCTGCCTGCCGCCGTAAAGGATCTGGTGCGCAAGCAGTGGGGCGAGATCAAGGACACGTCCGGCAAGGCGGTGGCCTACAAGTGATGCCCGGGCGCTGAACCTGGCCCGGCCTCGCCGGGCTTCGTTACATCAGGCGCCTTTTCTCTCTCAGACCCCAGGAGGTTCCTTGGCAGCCATCCTTCCAGCCGGCAACGCAGGCGCTGATCGAAGCGAACGTCGCTCGCATACTTCACCGATGGAACCCAAACCCCAGCGCCGCCGCGTCGCCCCCTGGGCTGACGCGCTGTTCGCGGCCCTGTCGCAGGGTGCAGCGTGGCTGACGCTGCTGTTGATGGTCGGCATCATCGGCTCCCTCATCATCGGTGCCACGCCGGCGCTCAAGGCCTTCGGCCTCGGCTTCCTGACCAGCGCGGAATGGGACCCGGTGCAGGAGAAGTTCGGCGGCCTGGTCATGATCTACGGCACGCTGGCGAGCTCCTTCATCGCGTTGGTGATCGCCGTGCCGGTCAGCTTCGGCATCGCCATCTTCCTGACCGAGCTGTCGCCCAGCTGGTTGAAGCGCCCGCTGGGCATCGCCATCGAGCTGCTGGCTGCCGTGCCCTCCATCGTCTACGGCATGTGGGGCCTGCTGGTGTTCGGCCCCATCCTGGCCACCTTCGTGCAGGCGCCCTTGCAGGCGATGCTCAACGGCGTGCCCTTTCTGGGTTCGCTGGTGTCGGGCCCGCCGGTGGGCATCGGCATCCTGTCGGCCGGCATCATCCTGGCGATCATGATCATTCCCTTCATCGCCTCGGTGATGCGCGACGTCTTCGAGGTCACGCCGCCGATGCTGAAGGAGTCCGCCTACGGCCTGGGCGCGACGACCTGGGAGGTCGTCTCCCGCGTCGTGCTGCCCTACACCAAGACCGGGGTCGTCGGCGGCGTCATGCTGGGTCTCGGGCGCGCGCTCGGTGAGACGATGGCCGTCACCTTCGTCATCGGCAACATGAACCAGCTGAACTCGCTGTCGGTCTTCGAGGCCGCCAACAGCATCACGTCCACGCTGGCCAACGAGTTCGCGGAAGCCGGCGAGGGCCTGCACCAGGCTTCGCTGATGTACCTCGGCCTCGTCCTCTTCCTGATCACCTTTGTCGTGCTGACCATCTCCAAGCTGCTGCTGATGCGCCTGAAGAAGAGCGAAGGAGCCCGTTCATGAGCTCAACCACCCTCGACGCTCGCCGGCTGGCGATGCACAAGAAGCGCAAGCGCACCAATGTCATCGCGCTGGCGCTGTCCCTGGGCGCCATGGGCTTCGGTGTGTTCTGGCTGGTCTGGATCCTGTTCGAGACCATCTACCTCGGCATCGGCGGCCTGACCCTGTCCACCTTCACCGAGATGACGCCGCCGCCGCAGGGCGAGGGTGGAGGCCTGGCCAACGCCATCTTCGGCAGCTTCGTCATGGTGGGCCTGGCCACGCTGATCGGCACACCGGTCGGCATCCTGGCCGGTGTCTATCTGGCGGAGTACGGACAGAAGACCTGGCTGGGCAGCGCGGTGCGATTCATCAACGACATCCTGCTGTCTGCGCCGTCCATCGTCGTCGGGCTGTTCGTCTACGCGATGGTCGTGGCCAAGCTGAAGAGCTTCTCCGGCATGGCCGGCGCGCTGGCCCTGGCGCTACTCGTCATCCCGGTCGTCATCCGCACGACCGAGAACATGCTCAGCCTGGTACCCAACGCGTTGCGCGAAGCCGCCTACGCCCTGGGCACGCCGAAGTGGAAGGTCATCCTGACCATCACGCTGAAGGCGGCCCGCGCTGGCGTCCTCACCGGCATCCTGCTGGCCCTGGCTCGCGTGTCCGGCGAGACCGCACCGCTGCTGTTCACGGCGCTGTCCAACCAGTTCTGGACCAGCGACATCAGCTCGCCGATGGCCAGCCTGCCGGTCACCATCTTCAAGTTCGCAATGAGCCCCTACGAGAACTGGCAGAAGCTGGCCTGGGCCGGCGTCTTCCTGATCACCGTGGGCGTGCTGCTGCTGAACATCCTGGCCCGCGTGCTCTTCAAGAACAAACACTAAGGACTGACC
>NZ_JBFULE010000504.1:0-3867 GCF_056400485.1 Roseateles sp. P5_B10 | reverse complement strand
CGTCAGGAGCCGGTGCAGGCGCGCCCTGCGGCGCCGCTGCGGCGGTTGGGCCTGTTGCTGCGTCGTCGCCGTCGTGCCGCGATGCTGGCTGGCGGCGTGCTGGTTGTGGTCGTCGCCCTGGCCGTGCAATTGGCTGGCCAGCGCCAGCGCGCTGCTCAGGCCGCCGAGCGCGAGAACGTGGCCACGACGTTCGTCGCCGAGATGTTCCGCTTTGGCGCCGAGCCGCAGGCCCGTCATCCTCACGGCGACGGCGAAGTGCCGCTGCTGGAGCGCGGTGCGCAGCTGATTGAGCAACGCTTTGCCGGCGATCCCGCCCAGCGGGCCCGGCTCTACCGCGTGCTGGGCGATGCCTACGAAACCATGGGGGCCGCGCCACTGGCCGTCAACCTGCGGGAGCGTGAACTGGCCTCGCTGCGTGCCCAGGCCGCGCCGGCCGACGAGACACGCGCGGCTGCGCAGCGCCTGGGGCGTGCGCGGCTTGATGCCGGGCGGCCGGACGAGGTGCTCGCGGCCCTGCCCGACACGCCCGGCGACGTGGACACAGGCCTGCTGAAGGCGCGTGCCCTCGTCGATCTCGGTCGCATGGACGAGGCCGAGATGTTGCTGGCGCGCCTGCCCGCGCCAGCYGATGCCGCTGGGCAGGCGTGGCGCCACTTGCTGCGCGGAGAGCTGCTGAACCGCCGTGGCCATGAGCCCGAGGCCCTGGTTGAGTTCCGCGCCGCCGCTGCAGGCGAGGACACGCTGGCCGCCGCCGAGGCCGGCCTGCGTGGCGCGCGTTGGGCCGCCCAGCAGGGTCGGCACGACGACGCCCTGGCCCTGCTCGCGCCGGCTCTGGCCACGCTGCGCGAGCGCGGCGGCCTGTACGCGGTGCGCGCGGAGGTCGGCGCGGCCAACGTCTGGTCGGCCATGTATGCGACGACGCTGTCGCTGCCTTTCGAGCGCGTGCGCGCCGAGCTGGAGGCCTGCCTGCAAAGGCTGCGCGCCCTGGGCGACGGTGTGCCGCCGCTGCTGCTCGCCCAGGTGCAGGGGCATCTGCGCCGCCTGCTGTTGAACTGGGGCGACGTGGCGCAGGGCGCGCCGTTGGTGGAGGCCGACTACACGCAGCGCCTGCCGCTGCTGCACCGGCCGGTCGAACTGACCATTGCGCACGGCCGTGCCGGTGATGCGGCCATGGAGCGCGGGCAGCACGAGTTGGCGGCCCAGCGCTTTGCATTGCGCCGCCAGGCCCGTGTAGCGGCCGGCAAGGGCCTGCATCCGCTGCTGGCCGGAGATATCCGCCTGCAGGCGCTGAACGCCAGCATGGCGGGTGAGATGGCCGGCGCGCTGCGTTTTCTTGACGAAGCGCCGGCGCCCGAAGCGCTGCGCGGCGCCGGGCACGACCCGGCCTGGTACGAAGAGGTGCTGCGCGAGGCCCGCGCCCGCGTCCTTGTCGACAGCGGCGACGCGGCGCTGGCCCGCCAGGCGCTGGCGCTGGCGTCGCGCCACGAGGCCAAGCCGCAGGACGCCATGCTGACGGCCGGCTTCGCCACCGGGCCTGAGCTGCTGCGCGCTGAAGGCCAGTGCCTGCAGCCGGACGCCCGCGCCGGCCTGGCCCGCATGCGCGCCTTCGTCGCCGCGTTGAGCCTGCCGCACCACCCGGCCGCGCCGCAGATCRCGCGCTTGCACGGCGTGGCCGCGCTGTGCGCCTGGCGCGCTGGCGACCGCGACCAGGCCGCGCGCTGGGCCGCGCTGGCCCGCACGGCGCTGGCCACCCAACCGGGTGTCAGCCCCTACTACAGCGCGCCGCTGCACCGCCTGGAAGCCCAGGCATGCGGGTCTCAGGTGGGCTGCTTGGTGATACGCAGATAGGGCTTGGGCGCCTTCCAGCCGGCCGGGAACAGCGCCTTGGCGTCTTCATCGCTCACCGAGCCGGCAATGATCACGTCGTCGCCCTGCTTCCAGTTCACCGGCGTGGCGACCTTGTGCTTGGCGGTCAGCTGCATGCTGTCCAGCACGCGCAGGATCTCGTCGAAATTGCGCCCCGTCGTCATCGGGTAGGTCAGCRTCAGCTTGATGCGCTTGTCCGGGCCGACGATGAAGACCGAGCGCACGGTGGCGTTGGTCGCCGCCGTGCGGCCCTCGGACGTGCCTTCGGTATCGGCCGGCAGCATGTTGTAGAGCTTGGCGACGGCCAGGTCGCTGTCGCCGATCATGGGGTACTTGGGCAGATGGCCCTGGGTCTCCTCGATGTCGGCGGCCCAGCGGTGGTGGTTGTCCACCGGGTCGACCGACAGGCCGATCAGCTTGGCATTGCGCTTGGTGAATTCGGGCTCGATCTTGGCCATATAGCCCAGCTCGGTCGTGCACACCGGCGTGAAGTCCTTGGGGTGGGAGAACAGCACGGCCCACTTGTCGCCGATCCAGTCGTGGARCTTGATCTCGCCTTGCGTGGTCTGGGCGGTGAAGTCGGGGGCGATGTCGTTGATGCGCAGGGACATGGTGTCTCTCCTTGGGTGGGCTCGGGGGCAGGAAGGTGAATGATAGGAACGAAGCAAGGCCTCGTTCCGCATGAGCTTGATCGAAAAGGGTCTATGGAAATCAGCTGGCGAGGCTGGGCACTTCAGCGAGCACGGCCGCCCACACGTCGGCMGGCGCCGCACGGCGGGCGATGGGCCCGTAGCGCGCCCATTGCTCGGGCGTGCAGACGGTCTTGAGCGAGTGCACGAACACGCGCGTGGCGCCGACCGGCGAGTTCTTGGTGCTGCCGAAGGCGGCCAGCGACGCGACGCCGTGGGCCACGAGGTGGTCGAAGCCGCCCTGGGCGATGCCGGCCGACACGCACCACTGGGCGAAGAGGGCGGCCTTGCCTTCCTTGGGCAGGCGGTTGACGAGGGGCATCATGATGTCCTCCTCGTGCAGCAGGTGCGCCTCGGCGCAGCCCCGGTAGGCGGCGAAGGCATCGCGCAGCGCGCCGACGCCCAGCGGGATGGCACGCGTCACGGCGGCCTGCAGTTCGTGCTCGTCGACATGCTCGGCGCGGAACATCGCCGCGTTTGCAGCGCCGTCGAAATGCAGGTCCAGCATGGACGTGATGCCGCCGCTCGCGCCCTCGACGCCGTCCTCCATGGCCGCATGCACGGCGATGGCGTCGACATACGCGGCCCAGGCCGGCGCGAAACCGCCCAGGTCGCCGCGCTCGGCCAGCGGCGCCAGCACCTTGGCCAGGTCGTTGCGCAGCACCTCGTGGTAGTTGCGCATGATGGCGGGAACGGAGACTTCGGGTTCGKTCATTGCGGCTCCTGGGTGGCGTGTTGCTGTGGGACGAATGCTCGCGGCAGGCGCGGTTCGGTGGTTGTTCAACGTTGTTAAACCGGCGGCTTTACAGTGCCCGGCGCAATCACCGGAGCCGCCTTGCCCGCCACCGAACCCGCCCGCCCGCCGACCCAGCCGCTGCGCTTCGGCCCGGGCGGCCGCTTCGAGCTGCGCCCGGCCGAGTACCGGCTGCTGGTGGACGGCGAGCCCTCGGCCCTGGGCGGCCGCGCGCTGGACCTGCTGCTCACGCTGGCCGCCCGCCCCGCCGAGCTGTTCACCAAGGCCGAGCTGATCGAGCGCGTCTGGCCCGGGCTGGTGGTGGAAGAGGGCAACCTGCGCGTGCAGGTCAACGCGCTGCGCCGCCTGCTGGGCGAGGACGCCATCGCCACCGTGCCCGGGCGCGGCTACCGCTTCACCGCCGCGCGGCACGACGAGGCACAGGCCGCCGCCGCGCCGCTGCYCGCGCCCGCCACCACCACGCTGTTCGGCCGCGACGCCGACCTGGCCCGCCTGCGCCAGGCGCTGGCCGCCCCCGGCTGCGTGAGCGTCGTCGGCAGCCCGGGCGTGGGCAAGAGC
>NZ_JBFULE010000503.1:0-3878 GCF_056400485.1 Roseateles sp. P5_B10 | reverse complement strand
GTACCTGCAGGACGACCCCAGGTTCTACTTCAGCAAGGCGGAGGACCTGCTCAATGGCTACCGCGACCTGCAGAAGAAGATCAACGGCCTGACGCCCAAGCTCTTCGACATCCAACCCAAGGCCGACTACGAGGTCAAGGAAGTCGAGGCCTTCCGCGCCGAGAGCGCCGCCGGCGCTTCCTACCAGAACGGCACGACCGACGGCTCGCGGCCGGGCGTGTTCTACGTCAACACCTTCAACCTGAAGGCCCAGCCCATCTTCGGCATGGAGACCCTGTCCCTGCACGAAGCCTCGCCCGGCCACCATTTCCAGATCTCCATCGCGCAGGAAGACGCGACGCTGCCGGCCTTCCGCCGCTTCGGCAGCAACTACACGGCTTATGTGGAAGGCTGGGCGCTGTATTCGGAGAGCTTGGGCAAGGAGCTGGGCCTCTTCACCGACCCCTATCAGTGGTACGGCCGTCTGTCGGACGAGCAACTGCGCGCCATGCGCCTGGTGGTGGACACCGGCCTGCATGCCAAGGGCTGGACGCGGGAGCGAGCCATTCGGTTCATGCTCGACAACTCCTCCATGGCCGAGAGCGATGTCGTCTCCGAAGTCGAGCGCTACATCGTCTGGCCCGGCCAGGCGCTGGGCTACAAGATCGGCCAGCTGGAGATCACCAAGCTGCGTGCCGAGGCGACCCAGGCGCTGGGCCCGAAGTTCGACGTCAAGGGCTTCCATCGCGTCGTGCTGACCGCCGGCCAGGTGCCGCTGCCGGTGCTGCGCGAGTTGGTCATGGAGTGGGTCGCCAAGCAGCGCTGAGCGCGGCGGCGGATCTCCGCCAGCGGCRGCTGCGCGGCGTCATGCTCGGCGGAAATCCGCCGAAGYGACGGGGCGTGCATCGCGCGCCACCCTGGCGCACGGCCACGCACGGTCTTGGCACGCAAGCTGCTCATCCTGGGGCACACAACCCAGGAGACAAGCCCCATGTCAGCGATCTATCCCCCGGCTTCGGCCGCTGTGGCGGCAGCGCCCGACCGCATCGAGTTCAGCCGCCTGAAGGCCATCCTCGTCGGCTCCCTCGGCAACCTCGTCGAGTGGTACGACTTCTACTGCTACGCGGCCTTCTCGCTCTACTTCTCGTCGTCCTTCTTCCCATCATCCGATCCGGTGGCCCAGTCGATGTCGACGGCGGCCATCTTCGCTTTGGGCTTCTTCATCYGGCCCGTCGGCGGCCTGCTGTTCGGCTACCTCGGCGACCGCCATGGCCGGCGCCTGGCGCTGATGGCCTCGGTGCTGCTGATGTGCGGCGGCTCGCTGCTGATCGCCTGCTCGCCCACCTATGCCGCCGTCGGCGTCTGGGCACCAGCCATCCTGCTGTTCGCGCGCCTGCTGCAGGGCCTGAGCCTGGGTGGCGAGTACGGCTCCAGCGCCACCTATCTGTCGGAGATGGCGACGTCCAAGCACCGCGGCTTCTATGCCAGCTTCCAGTACGTGACGCTGATTGGCGGCCAGCTGACGGCGCTCGTCGTGCTGCTGGTGCTGCAGAACTTCGTGCTCGACGCCGCCCAGCTCAAGGCCTGGGGCTGGCGCATCCCCTTCTTCATCGGCGCGCTGCTGGCCATCGTCGCGCTGATCATGCGGTCCGACCTGCCCGAGACCCAGGCCTTCCAGGCTGAGAAGAAGCGCAACAAGGACCGCATGGGTGGCTTCAAGCTGCTGCTGCAGCACCCGCGCGAATGCCTCATCGTCATCGGCCTGACCATGGGCGGCACGCTGGCCTTCTACGTCTACACGACCTATATGCAGAAGTTCCTGAAGCTGTCGGTGGGCCTCACCGACGCGCAGACCACGGCCGTGTCCGCCGCCAGCCTGGTGTTCGCGGCCCTGCTGCAGCCAATCTACGGCGCGCTGTCGGACCGCATCGGCCGCAAGCCGCTGCTGCTGGGCTTTGCGGTGCTGGGCACGATCTTCACGGTGCCGCTGCTGACGGCGCTGCGCCACGCCCAGGGGCCGTGGGAAGCCTTTGGCCTGATCGCGTGTGCCTGGCTCATCGTCAGCGGCTACACCTCCATCAACGCGGTCGTGAAGGCCGAGCTCTTCCCCGCTTCCATCCGCGCCACCGGTGTCGGCGTGCCCTATGCCATCGCCGTGTCGGTCTTCGGCGGCACCGCCGAGTACATCGCACTGTGGTTCAAGCAGCAGGGCATGGAGAGCGGCTTCTATTGGTACGCTACCGCGGTGATCGCCTGCTCGCTGCTCGTCTATCTGTTGATGCGTGACACGCGCCAACACTCAAGGATCGATGCCGAAGCTGCCCACCACTGACGCAAACAAGCCGGCCCGCTGGCGACGCAGTCTCGGGCTGTTGTTGCTGGTGGTGCTGGGCGGCGCAGCGGTCGCGTACGCGGCCTGGCGGCTGTCGCTGGACCTGGCGCTGGCCCAGACCCGTGACGACGCGCAGCGCCATCTGCGCTTTGTCGCGCACGAGCTGACCGGCGCGCTGGACAAGTACGAGGTCGTGCCGCAGGTGCTGGCGCGCCATCCGGCGCTGGCCGGGTTGCTGGCCGTGCCGTCATCCCAGGCACGCGCGGCGGAAGTCAACGTGTTGCTCGAAGGCGTTGCGCAAGACGCCTCCGCAGCGGCCATCTTCCTGATCGACGCGCAGGGCCTGACGCTGGCCGCCAGCAACTGGCGTGAGCCGCAGACCTTTGTCGGCCAGAACTACGCCTACCGRCCTTACTTCCGCGACGCGATGGCGCAGGGCGGCGGCCACTTCTATGCGCGCGGCTCGACGACCGGCACGCCGGGCTACTTCATCGCCCACCGGCTGTCCGGCCCCACGGCGGGCGTCGTCGTGCTGAAGGTGTCGCTCGACGAGATGGAGGCCAACTGGGCGCGCAGCGCTGGCGAGCTGATGCTGGCCGATGCGCGCGGCGTGGTTTTCCTGGCCAGCCGGCCGGAATGGAAGTACCGCACGCTGCAGCCGCTGTCCGATGCCACGCGCAAAGAGCTGCACGACACGCAGCAATACGGCGACCTGCCGCTGCCTGCGCTGGGGCGCGAGCCCTCACGCGCGGCGACCGAACTGCGCATCGAGCGCATCGCCACGGCGGCTGCCAAGCTGCGCGCCCTCGTCACCGAGCAGCCGGTGCAGGGGCGCGGCTGGACGCTGCTGTCTTTCACCGAGATCCGCGGTGCGGAGCAGATCGCCGCCGGCCGTGCCTGGGCTGCCGCCTTGGGCTGGGTATCGCTGTTGCTGACCTTGGCCTACCTGCAGCTGCGCCGCCGCCGCGCCCGTGAGCGCCTGGCCGCCCAGGGCGCACTGCGTGCCGCCTACGACAGCCTGGAGACGCGCATCGCCGAGCGCACACGCGAGCTGCAGGCGCGCGTGGACGAACTTCATCGCACCGAGCTGACGCTGCGCGCCACGCAGGACGACCTCGTGCAGGCCGGCAAGCTCGCCGTGCTGGGCCAGATGGCCGCCAGCATCACGCACGAGATCAACCAGCCGCTGGCGGCGCTGCGGGCGCTGAACGACAACGCCCGCGTCTTCCTCGAACGCGGCATGCAGGCCGACGCCGAGACCAATCTGCAGTCCATAGACAGCCTGACCCAGCGCATCGCTGCCATCGTTGGCCAGCTCAAGGGCTTTGCGCGGCGCGACGAGCTGCGCGTGCAGCCAGTGGTGGTGGCGGAAGCCTTTCAGGCCGCGGTGGCCCTGGTGAGCGCTGAAGCGCGCCGCCAGCGCGTCAGGCTCGATTGCCTGCCCGTGCCCGAAGGCCTGGCCGTGCTGGGCCAGCAGGTGCGCATCGAGCAGGTGCTCGTCAACCTGCTGCGCAACGGCATCGACGCCAGCGCCGAGAAGGGCGGCGGCACGGTAACGCTGCAGGCC
>NZ_JBFULE010000502.1:0-3879 GCF_056400485.1 Roseateles sp. P5_B10 | reverse complement strand
ATGTACAAGCGCATGAGCATCCCCACGCGCTTCGCGACGACGGCCGCCGAGATCGAGGACGCCACGCATGTCATCCTGCCGGGCGTCGGCGGTTTCGACGATGCGATGAACCGTCTCAACGCCTCCGGGCTGCGCGAGCCGCTGGATGCGATGGTCGCCCGTGGCGGCGTGCCGGTGCTGGGCATCTGCGTGGGCATGCAGATGCTCGGTGAGTCCAGCGACGAGGGCCAATGCCGCGGCCTGGGCTGGGTTCCCGGCCAGGTGAAGCATTTCGACAGCACCGGCAGAACAGCCGGCCTGCCGCTGCCGCACATGGGCTGGAACGACGTGAACCCGGTTGCCGGCACGCCGCTGTTCAAGGGCCTTGAGACCGACGCGCGCTTTTACTTTCTGCACTCCTATTACTTCGAGTGCAGCGACCCGACCCATGTCGCTGCTCGCGCCGAGTACGGCTCGACGTTCGCGGCTTCGGTGCGCAATGGCTGCATCTACGGCATGCAGGGCCACCCCGAGAAGAGCCACCATTGGGGCGCGGCCATGCTGAAGAACTTCGCCGAACTGGAGTCTTCGACATGCTGAGGCCGCGCATCACCCCCTGCCTGCTCGTGCACGAGGGCGGCCTCGTGAAGACCGTCGGCTTCAAGGACCCGAAGTACGTCGGCGACCCGATCAACGCGGTCAAGATCTTCAACGAGAAGGAAGCCGACGAGCTCGTCGTCCTCGACATCGACGCGACGCGCAACGGCGTCGAGCCCGACTACAAGCTGATCCAGGACCTGGCCGCCGAATGCCGCATGCCGCTGGCCTATGGCGGCGGCGTGCGCACGCCGGAGCAGGCCAAGCGCATCATCGAGCTCGGCGTCGAGAAGGTCTGCATCAGCAGTGCCGCCGTCGAGGACCCGACCTGCATCCGCCGCATCGCTGACGCCGTCGGCGGCCAGAGCGTCGTCGTCGTGCTCGACGTGCGCAAGAAGTCGGGTCTGTTCGCCAGCGGCTATGAGCTCTGCACGCACAACGCGACCAAGGCCCACAAACTGGACCCGATCGCCTTCGCGCGCGAATGCCAAGCCCAGGGCGCCGGCGAGATCGTGCTGAACTCGGTCGATCGCGACGGCGTCATGAAGGGCTATGACCTCGACCTCGCCAAGCAGATGCGCGCCGCGCTGCGCATCCCGATGAGCGTGCTCGGCGGCGCCGGGTCGCTCGCCGACATCGAGGCGCTGATCAAGGCCTGCGGCGTCATCGGCGCCGCGGCCGGCAGTCTCTTCGTCTTCAAGGGTCAGTACCGCGCGGTGCTGATCAACTACCCGCAGCCGGCCCAGAAGGATGCCCTCTTCGCCGCTGCCCTCCCCCGCTGAACATGTTTGACGACAAGACCCTGCTCATCACCGGTGGCACCGGCAGCTTCGGCAATGCCGTGCTGCGCCGCTTCCTCGACTCCGGCCTGCGTGAGATCCGCATCCTCAGCCGCGACGAGAAGAAGCAGGACGACATGCGCAAGAAGTACGCATCGCCCAAGCTGAAGTTCTACATCGGCGATGTGCGCGACCCGCGCGCGGTCGCGGGCGCCATGCGCGGCGTGGACTACTGCTTCCACGCCGCCGCGCTCAAGCAGGTGCCATCCTGCGAGTTCCATCCCATGGAGGCCGTGCGTACCAATGTGCTGGGCACCGAGAACGTGCTCGACGCCGCCATCCAGGCTCGTGTGAAGCGCGTCATCTGCCTGTCCACCGACAAGGCCGTCTACCCGATCAACGCGATGGGCATCTCCAAGGCCATGATGGAGAAGGTCATGGTCGCCGCGTCGCGCAATCTCGAGGGCACGGACACCGTCATCTGCGGCACGCGCTACGGCAACGTGATGGCCTCGCGCGGCTCGGTCATCCCGCTGTTCGTCGAGCAGGTGCGCGCCGGCAAGCCGATCACGCTCACCGACCCGGCGATGACGCGCTTCATGATGACGCTGGACGATGCCGTCGAGCTCGTGCTCTATGCCTTCGAGCATGGCCGCAACGGCGACATCTTTGTACAGAAGGCGCCCGCGGCGACGATCCGCGTGCTGGCCGAGGCCGTGCTCGGTGTCATCGGCGCGCCCGACCATGCCATCCGCGAGATCGGCACGCGCCACGGCGAGAAGCTCTACGAGGCGCTGCTGAGCCGCGAGGAGCGCGCCGGCGCCGAAGACCTGGGCGGCTACTACCGCATCCCGCCCGATGGCCGCGACCTCAACTACACCAAGTTCGTCGAGCAGGGCGAGACACGCATCCAGGACGCCGAGGACTACACGTCGCACAACACCGAGCGCCTGGACGTGGCCGGGATGACGGCGCTGTTGATGAAGCTCGACTTCATGCGACGCCTCGCCGCTGGCGAGGCCAACGTGACGGCGGAGGATTGACGTCATGAAGATCGGCATCACCGGTGCGTCGGGCTTCGTCGGCCGCAATCTTCAATGGCGACTGCGTGAGGCAGGTCACACCGACGTCCGCCTGATCTCGCATGGCGCCGCCGATGCGGAACTCATCGAACAGCTCAGCGGCCTGGACTTCGTCTTCCACCTCGCCGGCGTGAACAGGCCCCAGGACCCGGTCGAGTTCGACGACGGCAACGCCGACTTCAGCCTGCGGCTGATTGCCATCCTGGGCAGCCTGYCCGGCTCACCCCCGGTGGCTTTCGCGTCGTCAACGCAGGCCACGCTGGACAACGTCTACGGCCGCAGCAAGCGCGCCGCCGAGGAGGCGCTGCTGCACTACCACCGGCAGTGCCGCGTACCGGCCTACATCTTCCGGCTGACCAATGTGTTCGGCAAATGGTGTCGGCCCAACTACAACTCGGTCGTTGCCACCTTCTGCCACAACATTGCGCGAGGCATGACGGTCACCATCAATGATCCGGCCGCACCGCTGCGCCTTGTCTACATTGACGACGTCATCGACCAGATGCTGACGCTGCTGGGGCCCACGCCGCCCGCAGCCGGCTTCGTTGATATCGAACCGATGTACGAGACAACGGTCGGCGAGCTGGCCCGGACCTTGAACGGTTTTAGAGCAACGCGCGAGGGCCTGATGATCGACCGCGTGGGTACCGGCCTGACCCGGGCGCTCTATGCCACCTATGTCAGCTACCTGCCGCCCGAGGCATTCGCCTACCAGGTACCGCGCCACGCCGATCCGCGCGGCGTGTTCGTCGAAATGCTCAAGACCCCGGACTGCGGCCAGTTCAGCTATTTCACGGCCGGCCCCGGCATCACGCGCGGCGAGCACTACCACCACACCAAGACCGAGAAATTCCTCGTCATCCGGGGCACGGCCCACTTCGGTTTTCGACACATCGGCAGCGGCGAGACGCATGAGCTGGTCACGCGCGGCGGCGAGGCTCAGGTCGTCGAGACCATCCCAGGCTGGACCCACAACATCACCAACATCGGCGAAGACGAGCTCATCGTCATGCTCTGGGCCAACGAGGTCTTCGACCGAGCCCGCCCTGACACGACCGCAATGAAGGTCAAGCCATGAATCCGCCTGTGAAAAAGCTCAAGGTGCTGACCGTCGTCGGCACCCGCCCCGAAATCATCCGCCTTTCGCGCGTGATGGCCGCTCTCGACGTGCATTGCGAGCATGTGCTCGTCCACACCGGCCAGAACTACGACTACGAACTCAACCAGGTTTTTTTCGACGACCTTGGCGTCCGCAAGCCTGCTCATTTCCTGAACGCGGCCCAGGGCGGCGCGGCGCAGACCATCGGCAACATCATCGGCGGCATCGACCAGGTGCTTGAGGTCGAGCGGCCGGAGGCCATGCTGGTGCTCGGCGACACGAACAGCTGCCTGGCCGTCATCGCCGCCAAGCGCCGCAAGATCCCGATCTTCCACATGGAAGC
>NZ_JBFULE010000501.1:0-3901 GCF_056400485.1 Roseateles sp. P5_B10 | reverse complement strand
GCAGGTCACTGGGCAGTGTGGACCACATGACCCAGCCGCTGATCGGCAGCGCGAAGAAGCTGAAGTAGAACCAGACCTCCAGCACATGGCTGGCCCTGCCCGAGAACGACGACTCGTCGACGTTGTCGGGGGTGCCGATCTGGCTGCGCCACAGGAAGCGCAGCGTGCCCAGCACCATGATCGTCAGCCCGACCTCGGTGTGCGTCTGGTAGCCGATGTACTTGTCGCCGCCCRCCGGCTGCCAGCCCAGGTACCAGCCATAGGCCAGCTGGAAGATCATCAGCGCCGCCATCGCCCAGTGAAAGGCCACGCCGATCGGCGAGTACAGGCCCCGGCGGTGGTGGCCCTCGGCCCATTCGATGGCGGCAACGAGATTCATGCCACCTCGGCAAGCAGGCCGCGCGCACGTTCAGCGCGCATCCAGCGCCAGCCTATCCACATCGCGGCCGCCAGGTAGGCCATGCTGCCCGGCGCCCACATCACGATGCCGGCGAGCTGCTGGTCCTGCAGCGGCGAGACGCCCCAGCTCAGCGCCGATGCGAAGTGCGGCGCATACAGCGGCCGCGCGGCGAACGTGATCAGCGCGCCCAGCAGCCCCATCAACACCGTCGTGGCGAGGATGGCGCCCGTTGCTGCGACCGCGCCGGAGCGCCGCACCGCGACCCAGAAGGCGACCGCGCTGGCCAGCAGCGTGAACTGCATCAGTGCGTACAGGGCCACCGACGACAGGGCCGCCGCGTAAGGCGCGGGCGCGTGCCAGGTCCAGAACGTGACGGTGGCGATGGCCGTGCAGGTCCATAGCGGTGTCGGCAGGCGACGCAGCCACGGTGCCAGCCCGACTGCCAGCAACGGCGCCATCGCCAGGACCAGCGCCATGTGATGGACCACCCGGACAGTGAAGAACGCGGAGCTCAGCGCGCACAGCGGCGACACGTAGAGCAGGGCCGCCAACGCCCAGGCGCAGCGCAGGCAGCGCAGCTGTCTCGGCGTTGCAGCCTGCGCCGCTGACAGCCGCCACAGTGCCAGCGCCAGCAGCACGAGGCCCGTGCCGAGCACCGGGTCGAGGTTCCATCGGCTCAGCCAGGCGTCCGGGCCGGGCGCCTCGCCGCAATAGGGAATCCACCGGCCATCCATGGTCGTCTTCCGCGTCTAGTTCAACGCTGCACGGGCACACGACTTGCCCGCGTTCGTGGCCGCCCCACGAGAGGGGGCCGGTCCGGGAGCGCAAGGCTTTGCGGCAACTTTTGCCGTAGCCCGTTCAGCCCTTGAGCGCCGTTTCAATCGCCGAGATGGCGAGCTTGCGCATATCTACGGCGCGTTCGCTGCCAGCCAGGCAAACGTCGTGTAGGCGGCGACGTTCTGGTTCAAGGACGCGGGGTCGATCTTGTCCAAGGTGTCATTGGCGCTGTGATGATGATCGAAGAGGTCCGTGGCATCCTGTGCGAGCTGGATCCACGGCACGCCACGCTTGGCCAGGAAGCCCAGATCCGGTCCCGGTGCGCCAGCGGCACCGTCGAGCGTGATGCCCAGCGGAGCCAGCGCGCGTGACAGCCGTGCCGTGAGCTCAGCGTCCAGCGGCGGATGACGCAACGCGTAGATTGGCCCTGCGCCCCAATCGCTTTCGATCGCCAGATAGTGCCGCGACAGATCGCCCGCATCGCGCGCCGCATAGGCGCGTGCACCATCGAAGCCGTTCTCCTCATTGGCGAACAACACCACGCGGATCGTGCGGCGGGGTGCCTGGGGCAGCTGCTTGATCAACGCCCCGGCTGCCATGGTCAGGGCCACGCCGAACCCGTCGTCGACTGCGCCCGTGCCCAGATCCCAGGAGTCGAGATGCGCAGACATCATCACGATCTCCCCCTTGGCGTCTTGCCCGGTGATCTCGCCGATCACGTTGTACGAGGTGCTGTCGGTCTGTGTTTGCGTCGCGATGTTCAGGCGCAGCCGTACCGAGGGATATCGAAGCCCCAGCCGTTCAAGGAGATCCGCATCCGGGCCCGAGATGGCGGCGGCCGGAATCGCGTTCCCGGGAGCGTAGTTCACGCTGCCGGTGTGCGGCAGCCGGTTGTCGTCGGTTCCCAAGGATCTGATCAGCAGCGCCACGGCGCCCTTGGTGGCGGCCAACGAGGCAGCACTGCTGCGCATCTGCAGGACCCGCGCGTATCCCGACCCATCGCGGTCGCGTTCCATGCGCCGGGTGAGCACGACGATCCTGCCGCGCACCGATTCGGCCGGCGCCGACTGCAACGCTTCGAAGTCTTGGAATCGCACGATCTCGGCATCGAGCGGGCCGTCGGTTCCCACGCTGTTGCCCAGCGCGGTCACGGCAAGGCGCTGCGTGAGCGGCGCAATCACCTCGGCGCTCTCGGACAGCCGGCGCCAAGCCGTGAACTTGACGGGCTCCGTGTAGACCTTGTCGTAGCCCAGCGCACGGAACTTCGCCACGGCCCACGCCACCGCGCGGGCGTCGGCCTCGGACCCGGCGGGGCGCGCGCCGACCTCCGTGGTCAGCGATGCGACGATCTTGTACGCCCCGCTGTCCGCCAGCGCGCGTTCCCTCAGGAGCCCGGCGGTCGCTTCGTTCGCTGCGGAAGCCGGCAACGTTTCAGCGCCCGCGAAAGGGCTTGCAAGACACGCGGCCAGCAGCAGTGCCGCGGAGTGATTCAGCAACCGCTGGGCCATGGTTCACCTCGCCTCGTAGTGGTCGTTCACGTAGGTCATGGGGACCCACCGGTAGCCTGTGCCATCGCGGCGCAGATGGCCGACGCCGGGGAACGAGATGTGGTCGGCCGCGACCCAGTACCGGCCCTTGACCGCGTCGGCGAAAGCCTTCTTGCGCGTTGCTGCGGCGGCCTTGGGATCGACGTCGAAGACGATCGTCACGCCCGGGTTGGGCATCTGGACTTCCGCCACGTGAACCAGGTCGCCCCAGAACACCAGCTTCTCGCCCTTGCTCTCGAGCGCGTAGAACGTGTGGCCCGGTGTGTGGCCCGGAGCGGGGATGGAACGGATGCCGGCGAACAGCTCGGTCGCGCCGGAGAACGTCTTCACCTTGCCGGCATCGACATAGGGCTGCACCTTGGCCGAAGCCTCGTCGAAGTACTTCTTCGCCGCCTCCGGCGCCCGCGCGCGGTTGTCGGGATTCAGCCAGTGCGCGACCTCCTTCTGCTCGATGTGGACCGTGGCGTTGGGAAACACGATGCGCTGGCCATCCATCAAGCCACCGGTGTGGTCGGTGTGGATGTGCGTGATCAGGATGTCGGTGATCTGCGCCGGCGTGACGCCCACCGCCTTGAGACTGGCCTCGAGCTTGTTCAACGTCGGGCCGTAAAGCTCGCCGGTGCCGGCGTCCATCAGGATCAGGCGGTTGCCGGCCCGGATCAGGTAGGCGTTGATCGAGGCATCGACCTCGGTCGTCTGATACGTGTCCGCCAGGCGCGACGCCACCTCGCCGGGCTGGGCGTTGGTCAGCAGCTTCAGCGTCGGGATCGGCAGTGTGCCGTCGGAGAGTGCCGCGATCTCGAAGTCGCCGAGCTTGAAGTGGTAGTAGCCGGCTTGATAGCGGCTCACCTTGGTCGCAGGCGCCTCGGCCGCGGACGAGACCGGGGCGACCAGGCTGGTGGCGACAGTGGCGGCCAGGAAGGCCGCAAGGAAGGTGCGTTTCATCGTGAGGCTCCTGTTAAGCGATGAAAGCCACTATATTTATCGCCATCTTGTTTATAAAGATCGATATAGCTATTTCACAATCAACGATATGGAAACAATGATCGACAACCTGGCCGAGCTGACGATCTTCGACAAGGTCGCCAGTGCCGGCAGCCTCACGGGGGCCGCGAACGCGCTGGGCCTGTCGCTGGCAGTGGTCAGCAAACGCCTGGCCGCCCTCGAGGCGCGCATG
>NZ_JBFULE010000500.1:0-3915 GCF_056400485.1 Roseateles sp. P5_B10 | reverse complement strand
CGGAAGACGCCGTCGAACTCCAGCGCGATGCGCTTGCCCTTCGCGGACGCAGGAACAGCGAGTTCGCGCCGGTACCAGCCGACGCTGTTCTCCGGAAAAGCCCTGCCGATGGCCTTGGAGCCGTGCGTCGTGCTGCCGCGTGCGTCGAAGGGCAGTTCCACCGCCCAGTCGTGCGGCAGGTCGACGCGGCGCCACGGCCGGTCGTCGAACTCGGCCGATGCGGGGCCGTCGCCAAAGCCGGCCTTGGCGAAGAAGAAGGCCCGCGTGCTGTGGTCGAAGTCTTGCGCCGGGTCATGCGCGTGGCCGAGCGCGAAGCGCCAGCCGTCGTCGATGCGGGTGCGCTGGCGCGGGTTGTCACTGGCTGCAGCGGGCCCTGCGCACAGCGCCAGCGCAAGCAGCCAGGTGGAAAAACGGGAGAGTTTGCTCATGGCAGCTTGGCAGCGTTGACGATGAGTTCAATGACGGCGTCCTTGCGCGCGCCAGTCTTGCGGTCGAACAGGCCGCCGGTGTCCCAGTAGACGGGCACCATGCCGTGGCGCACGGCCGAGCCGGTGATGTACTCGTTCCAGTACATGCGGTAGCGGTCCATGCCTGGGTAGGCGCGCTTCATGGCGACGGCGTATTCACCCAGCACCACCGGCACGCCCTTGTCGATGAAGGCGGCCTTCAGCGCCTGGAAGGCGGCATCGACCTGGGGCTCGTTGGCCCAGGTCACGGTGGCGGCAGGGTCGGTGGCGATCTTGCCCCACTGCCAGATCTTGCTCTTGTCGTCGATGGTGAAGGGGAAGGGGTCGTAGTAGTGCACTTCCATCATCAGCCGTGCGGGCACGGTGTCGGCGGGCAGCTTGGCGTTGCATCCCAGTGCATCGATGTGACTCGTGTTGTAGGACTGCACGATGAGGTGGCGCTTGGCGTTATTGCCGCCGGTGGCGCGCACGGTGTTGACGAAGGTCTGGTTGAAGCTGTTCTGCACCGTGCAGTTTTCGGGCGTGGGCCGGCCGTATTCCTTCTCGATGTGCACTTCGTTCGTGCCGGCGAACAGCAGGTGGTCGTCGTAGCCCTCAAAGTTCTTGGCGATCTGGGTCCAGAACTTCGTCAACCTGGCATTGACCTCGGCCTGCTTGGCGTAAGTGGGGTGGTCCGCCCAGCCGCCGTCCCAATGGGTGTTGAGCAGCACGTACAGCCCGGCCTTGCGGGCGTAGTCCACCACCTGCGTGACGCGGGCCATCCAGGCGGGGCTGATGTTGCCGTTGGCATCGGCGTACTGGTTCCAGGCCACCGGGATGCGCACGGTGTTGAAGCCGGCTGCTTTGAAGGCGTTCATCACCACCTGGTTGGCGGGTGGGTTGCCCCAGGCGGTTTCGCTCGGTACGGCATCGAGCGTATTGCCCAGGTTCAGGCCGGGCGACATCTCACGGGAGAGCTGCAGGCTGGTCAATTCGCGCATGCCGGTGCCGTCGGCGGCGCAAGCCGCAAACGCGCAGGCCAGCCCGAGGGGCAGCAGAAGCGTCGAAAGAATGGTCTTCATGGGTTTCTCAGTGAACATCGGCGACGGCGTATCCGTCTTCAGCGCAAGGGTTCCAGGATCACCGCGGCGCCGCCGCGATGACCAGGTTCAGCTTCATGCCAGCCCTGCGCCGCGGATCTTCAGCGCCACGGCCGGCGTGCCGGCGAGGCCCTCGGGCAGCTTCACCTCCAGCCCCTTGCGGCTGCGCGTGAAGGCCAGGCTGTCCGTCGAGCCCAGCACCTCCACGCGCTCGATGGCACCCGGCGCCAGCGCCGAGTCCTGTGCCAGCGCCTGGATGCGCAGCAGGCCACCCTTGGGCCAGCCCAGTGCGATGGCGTAGAGGGCGCCGCCCTTGGTCGTGAAGCGGATGTCCTCGGCGCCGAAGTGCGCCTTGCCTTCGCTGAACATGCCGCCGCCCACGCGGGTCGGGCCTTCGCCGAAGCTGCGCCAGGGCCGTGTGCCGTGGATGGCCTCGCCATTGCGGCCCATCCACTCGGCCATCTGCTCGAGGAAGCGGCGCTCGTCGGCATCGATGCTGCCGTCACCGCGCACGGGGATGGACAGCAGCAGGTTGCCGTTCTTGGAGACGATGTCGCACAGGCTGTGGATGACGCTGGCGGCCGACTTGTAGCTGTGGTTGTTGAACACGCCACGGTTGTAGTGCCAGTCGCCGATGCAGGTGTCGGTCTGCCAGGGCAGCGGCTCGATGCCTTCGCGCTGGCCGCGCTCGACGTCCTCGACGACACCGGCACGGCGCTCGGGCGGCAGCACCTTGGCATTGACAACGGCCTCCAGCTTGCCGCCGTGCCAGGCCATGCTGGCGTTGTAGTAGTGCGCCGTGATGTCCAGCCCGGCCTGGCCCAGGGGCAGGCCGGAGTTGTCGAAATAGACGAGGTCGGGTCGGTAGCTGTCGATGAGGTCGCGGCAGCGCAGGAACCACTGGCGGGTGAACGCCGGGTTGTGCGGCGGCGCCTTCTCGTCCCAGACGCGGTCGTTCTGCTCATGCCACTCGTTGGCCGTGCGGATGGTGTTGATGCCGTCGGGCATGACCATGTTGCGGCCGGTGTAGAGGTCTTGCGGATCCAGGCCTTCCCACCAGGTGCCCTTGCCGTCAGCCTTGGTCAAGCGGTAGGCGTCGTAGCGCTGGCCGGCCAGCGGGCCTTCGGGGTCGTAGCCGTAGGCCGTCTGCAGCCAGTGCCAGGCATGCGCCGAATGGTTGCTGACGCCAAAGCGCAGGCCCTTGGCACGCGCCACCTTGGCCCATTCGCCGACGAGGTCGCGCTTGGGGCCGACGCGCACTGAGTTCCAGCCGTGGTACTTGGAATCGTAGGCGTCGAAGTTGTCGTGATGGTTGGCCAGCGCGACGAAATACTTGGCGCCGGCCTTGGCGTAGAGGTCCATCAGGGCCTCGGGCTCCCAGGCCTCGGCCTTCCAGCGGTTCTGCATCTCCATGAAGCCGACCTTGGTCGGGTGGCCATAGGTGCGCACGTGGTGGTCGTACTGCCAGTTGCCCTGGGTGTACATCTGGCGGGCGTACCAGTCGCCCATCTCGGGCACGCACTGAGCGCTCCAGTGCGCCCAGATGCCGAACTTTGCGTCGCGGAACCAGTCCGGTGTGCGGTAGCCCTCGACGAGGGAGTCCCAGGTGGGCTTGAACGGGGCGGGCGCAGCCTGCGCCGCGGGCAGGCCGGTGGCGCCAGCGGCAGCGGTGGCGGCCTGAAGGAAGGAGCGGCGGGTCGGGAGATGTGCGGACATGGCGGTGTCAGATGTGGAGATGGGCATGGCGCGCCGAAGCACGCCATGCCCGTTTTGCGATGCCGGCCCTGTGGTTGCCGGTGGGGACGTTTACTTTGTAGCGTCGACCAGGGCCTTGATCAGGTCAGGCAGGCGCGGCGCACCGGTGTCAGCCATGCCGCTGCCACAGCCCTGGGCGTGAGCCAGCGCGGGCAGCGCTGACCACAAGCACAGGCCCTTCAATAACTTGGACTTCATGGATCAACCTTTCTCTTGCGGAAATGCTCGGCGCGAATGTCTCCGTCGCGCTCGGGCTTTGGGAGGGATCTCAGGGCTCGGGCCCGATGCCGTTGTAGCTGAAGCGGCGCAGGCGCACCTCGCCCTCGCCGGCGGCGAACAGCGCCGGCCGCAGGCTTGCAAGGCTGCCGGCGGCGGTCTGGTGCAGGGCTGAAACCTCAGTGAGCCACGGGTTGCAGGTCCAGGGACCGTCGCCGATCGCGTGCTCGAAGGTCACGAGGTGGCGGCGGTTCGTCACGCGCAGGCGGTGATGCTGCCCTTGCACGGCCTGCCGCATCCAGCCGTGGCGCTGGCCATAGCTGTAGGTGTGCATCTGGCCGTCGCCGATGCCCACGCCGACGAAGCCGCGCGCGTCATGGAAGAGAGCCAGCCCACCC
>NZ_JBFULE010000499.1:0-3921 GCF_056400485.1 Roseateles sp. P5_B10 | reverse complement strand
TACCTCTACTACGACGCCGACGGCCGCATGTGGCCCGTGACGCAGACCGAGGCCGGCATCAGTGCGCCGCCCAAGCCGCCCACCGGCAAGGTGCCCGCGCTGGCGGACCCGGGCCGCTCCGACCCCCGCGTGGCCGTCCAGCAGTTTGCCCAGGGCTATCCCGAAACCTGGCCTGGCAGCCCGGCGCTGGCCTCCGTCACCCGGCCTTTCGAGCAGGCCCCTGAACCGGTGGGCTTCCATCGCGACGGCGGCGGCGCCAGCCGCCTGGTGCAGACCTTCGTGCCGCGCGCCGACATCGCACTGGGCCGGCTCAGCCTGTACGCCGGCGACGGCCACGGCACGGATGCCACGCGCAGCTTGCGCCTGTCGCTGCGCGACGTGGAGGCCGGCACCGAACTGCTCGGCGCGGGCGAGGGCCTGGCCATCGCCTACCGGCCGCAAGGAGCAGGGCTGCTGAGCTTTGACTTCAGCGCCCATCCGCTGGTCGTGCTGAAGTCCGGCCGCCGCTATGCGCTGGCGCTGCAGGGCCAGAAGGATGCGCTGACGATCAATCTGCGCGCCAGCCGCAGCGACGTCTATGCCGGCGGCGAGGCCAGCCTCGACGACCGGCCGTTGAAGGACCGTGAGGGCCGACCCATGGACTTCGCGTTCGCGCTCTACGCGCGCTAGCCATGCGGAGCTGGCCCCAGGCCGCTGGGTTCGCCATCGGCGGGTCGGACATGGCAACCGTATCAATATGAAAACTCAGAAGATCACCTGCAAGGTATCGACCGCCGGTGTCGCCCGGGGCGACGGGGTCCCGGCGGATCAACTACGACGGCACCTGCTGCAAGCCATCGCCGTTGCGCCGCTGCTGCTTGGCATGCCAGCCGAGGCCGAAGAGAGAGACAGTGAGAGCGAAACCGCGCAGCCTTTCCCCTTGTCGGATGTGCGGCTGCTCGACGGTCCTTTTCGCAAGTCCCAGAGCCTCAACGCGCTCTACCTCGAGTCGCTCAACTGCGACCGCTTGCTGCACAACTTCCGGAAAAATGCGGGACTCGCTCCGAAGGCGCCGGTGTACGGCGGATGGGAGGCGGAAGGGCTTTGCCCGGGCCACACCCTGGGCCATTTTTTGAGCGCCTGCTCAATGTTGTGGGCATCCACCGGACGGGAGGGGCTGCGCGCCAGGATCGACTACGTCGTCAGTGAGCTGCAGGCCTGCCAGGCAGCGGCGCCCGGCGGCCTGGTGTGCGGCTTCCCCGATGGCGATACGCAACTGCGCAATTGCCTGGCAGGCCGCCCTGTCGTTGGAGTGCCCTGGTACACCCTGCACAAGTTGATGGCCGGTCTGCGCGACGCGTATCTGCACCGGGGGAACACCCAGGCGCTCGCGGTCCTGGTGCGTATCGGCGACTGGGTCGACGAGGCCGCGCGGCCGGTCGACGAGCCGCGCTTTCAAAAAATGCTCGATCTGGAGCACGGCGGCATGGCCGAAGTGCTGGCGGACCTGCACGCGCTGACCGGGGAGGCGCGCTACCTGCGCCTGGCTGAGCGCTTCARCCACCGGGCCCTGCTCACGCCGCTTGCCGAAGGGCGCGACACCCTCGACGGCTTGCACGCCAACACGCAGATTCCCAAGGTGATCGGCTTCGCCCGGCTGCACGGACTCACGGGACAGGCGCATTACCGGCAGGCCGCGCGCTACTTCTGGCGCACGGTAGTCGAGCAGCGCTCGTTTGCGACGGGGGGGCATGGCGACAACGAGCATTTCTTTCCGCCCGCCGAATTCGAGAAGCATCTGGCCTCGGCCTCGACCATGGAAACCTGTTGCACCTACAACATGCTGCGTCTGACGCAAGCCTTGTTCGCCGCGCAACCATCGGCCGCTTACGCCGACTATTACGAACGTGCCTTGTTCAACGGCATCCTCGCCTCCCAGGACCCGGACAGTGGCATGTTCACCTACTTCCAAGCCACCCGGCGCACCTATCCGAAGCGCTACTGCACGCATGAGCATTCGTTCTTCTGCTGCACCGGCACGGGGATGGAAAGTCACGCCAAGCACGGCGATTCCATCTATTTCCACCGTCGGGAAGTGCTGTATGTGAATCAATACATTGCGTCGGATCTGCATTGGGCCGACCAGGGTGTGCATCTGCGCCAGACGACCACGTTTCCCGAGCGCGGCGCCAGCCGCCTGACGCTACGGCTGGAGCGGCCCACAAAGCTTGTCCTCAAGCTGCGCCACCCGGGCTGGTGCCGGCAGCTGAGCGTGCGCCTGAACGGCCGCCAACTCATGGCCAGCGACAAGGCCGGGCGCTACGTGGAGCTCGCGCGCACCTGGCGCAACGGCGACGTCCTGGATATCGACCTGCCGATGCATGTGCATCTGGCACCGTTGCCGAACGCGCCCCAGATTGCGGCGCTCATGTACGGCCCCCTGGTGCTGGCCGCGCGCGTCGCCGGCCCCGCCATGGCGCCCGGTGCCGATTTGGTGGCATGGAACGTGTCGTATGGCAAGACGTTCAAGGAGCCGCTGGAGATCCTCCCGCTACCCCTGCCTGGCACCGGCCTTGATGGGGCGGTCCGGCGCGGTACTGGCCCGCTGATGTTCCATCTGAGCGGGCCGGGCCTTGGGGAGGAGTACGAACTGCTGCCGTTCCACAGAATCGCGCACGGCTACTACAACTTGTACTGGCGAAGCCCGCAGTGATGACCTCCATAGACAAGAACTTGGACCAACCCTGACAACCTGACCCCACCCCATGAGCCGACCGTTTTCTTCCCTCCTGCTGGCCCTCGTCCTTGCCTGCATCACGTCTCAGCCCCTTTCAGCGGCACCGGCCCCTAAGGAGATGCAGGTCGATCCTGCTCATAACCCTCTTATCTGGGCCGACGTCCCGGACATCGCCATCATTCGSGTAGGCAAGACCTACTACATGAGCAGCACGACGATGCACATGAGCCCRGGCCTGCCGATCATGAAGTCGACGGACCTGGTSAACTGGASCATGGCCTCSTAYGCCTATCAAACCCTTGCCGACAACGACGCCTTGCGCCTCGAAAACGGCAAGAACGCCTACGGTGAAGGCTCCTGGGCCAGCAGCCTGCGTTACCACGACGGCGTATTCCATGCCTCTACGTTCGCCGCCAACACGGGTCGCACCCACATCTACACCACGCGCGATCCGGAACGCGGCCCGTGGAAGGAGACGAGCTTCGAGCCCTTGCTGGGTGACCACAGTCTGTTCTTCGACGACGACGGTCGCGTCTACATGGTCTACGGGGGCGGCCGAATCATGCTCACCGAGATGAAACCGGATCTCTCCGGCATCAAGCCCGGCGGCGTGAACAAGGTCATCGTCGAAAACGTCAACGCCCTCTTCGGCGCCGACCAGGGCGGGCTCAAGGGCGAAGGCTCGCAGCTTTTCAAGGCCAACGGCCGCTACTACCTGTTCAACATTGCCTCACCCGGCAGCCGTTGGGCACGCACCGTCACCATCCACCGCGCCGACGCCATCGACGGCCCCTACGAAGGTCGCATCGCGCTCGATGACCGCGGTATCGCCCAGGGCGGCCTGATCGACACCCCGGAAGGCAAGTGGTACGCCTATCTCTTCAAGGACAACGCGGCCGTCGGTCGCATCCCCTACCTCGTGCCGGTGACCTGGAAAGACGGCTGGCCCGTGCTCGGCGAAAACGGCAAGGCACCCATGACGCTCGAYATCCCCGCCGGCGCACAGGGCGTCTCGGGAGCCTCCGGCATCGTCGCCTCCGACGAATTCGACCGCCGGCCCGGCGACCCCGCCCTGCCGCTGGCCTGGCAATGGAATCACAACCCGAAGCCCCATGACTGGTCGCTCACCAAGCGCCCGGGTTACCTGAGCCTCACCACCAGCCGGGTCGTTTCCACGCTGCTCGAAGCCCCGAACACGCTCACTC
>NZ_JBFULE010000498.1:0-3938 GCF_056400485.1 Roseateles sp. P5_B10 | reverse complement strand
GGGCGCCCGTGGTCAGCGACTTGACGTCCGCGGTCTCAATCGCGGCCAGTTGCGCGGTAGACAGGCTGCCTGCCTGCGTGGAGTTCAGCGCCGCGACCTGGCCCGAGGTCAGGGCGACCATGTCACCCGTGGTCAGGCCCTTGATCTGGGCGGTGCCCAGCGAGGCGACTTGCGCCGTGGTCAGCGAGCCGACGGCATCGCTGGCCAGGGAGCCGACCTGATCGGAAGACAGGCCATTGAGGGCCGCGGTCGTGACRGCRCGCAGATCGGCCGTYTCSAGCTTGCCMARYTGGCYGGTGGTCAGWGCRCCGAACTGGCTGGAGCTCAKCGCCGCGAACTGGGCGGTGCCCAGCGCGTTGAGGTTGTCGGTCGCGAGATTGGCGAGCTGGGTGTTGGTCAGTGCCTGGACTTGGGCCGAGGACAGGTTGGCGAACTGACTGCTGGTCAGGCTGTTCAGGTCAGCCGTGCCCAGCGTATTGATCTGGCTCGTGGTCAGCGAATTGATCTGGCCGCTGCTGAGTGCACGCAACTGGTCGCTGGTGAAAGCGTCGAGCTGGTCGGACGACAGRTTGCGCAGSGCRCCSGTCGTCAGCGACTTGACGTCGSCGGTYTCGATSGCRGCRATYTGSGCGGTGGACAGGCTRCCSGCCTGCGTGGAGTTCAGYGCMGCGACCTGACCCGAGGTCAGGGCGACCATGTCACCCGTGGTCAGGCCCTTGATCTGGGCGGTGCCCAGCGAGGCCACTTGTGCCGTGGTCAGCGAGCCGACAGCGTCGCTGGCCAAGGCGCCGACCTGGTCGGACGACAGGTTGTTGAGTGCAGCGGTGGTGACGGCGCRCAGGTCGGCAGTTTCGAGCTTGCCAAGTTGGCCGGTGGTCAGTGCACCGAACTGGCTGGAGCTCATCGCCGCGAACTGGGCGGTGCCCAGGGCGTTGAGGTTGTCGGTCGCGAGGTTGGCGAGCTGGGTGTTGGTCAGTGCCTGGACTTGGGCCGAGGACAGGTTGGCGAACTGGCTGCTGGAGAGGCTGTTCAGGTCGGCCGTGCCCAGCGAGTTGACCTGGGCCGTCGTCAGTGAATTGACCTGGCCGCTGCTCAAGGCACGCAGCTGGTCACTGGTGAAGGCGTCGAGCTGGTCGGAGGACAGGTTGCGCAGGGCGCCGGTGGTCAGCGACTTGATGTCGCCAGTCTCGATAGCCGCGAGCTGGGCGGTGGACAGCGTGCCGGCCTGGGCCGARTTGATGGCGGCGACCTGGGACGAAGTCAGGGCGACCATGTCACCCGTGGTCAGGCCCTTGATCTGGGCGGTGCCGAGCGAAGCAACTTGGGCCGTGCTCAGCGAGCCGACGGCGTCGCTGGCCAGGGCACCGACCTGGTCGGAAGACAGGCCGTTGAGGGCCGCGGTGGTGACGGCGCGCAGATCGGCCGTCTCGAGCTTGCCCAACTGGCCAGTGGTCAGCGCGCCGAACTGGCTGGACGACAGGGCCGCGAACTGGGCTGTGCCCAACGCGTTCAAGTTGTCGGTGGCGAGGTTGCCGAGCTGCGTGTTGGTCAGCGCCTGGGCTTGGGCCGTGGAGAGGTTGGCGAACTGGCTGCTGGTCAGGCTGTTCAGGTCGGCCGTGCCCAGCGTATTGATCTGGCTGGTTGTCAGCGAGTTGATCTGGCCGCTGCTCAGCGAACGCAATTGGTCGCTGGTGAAGGCGTCGAGCTGGTCAGACGACAGATTGCGCAGGGCGCCGGTCGTCAGCGACTTGATGTCAGCCGTCTCGATGGCGGCAATCTGGGCCGTGGAAAGGCTGCCGGCCTGGGTCGAGGTCAGCGAGGCGACCTGGCCCGAGGTCATGGCGACCATGTCACCCGTGGTCAGGCCCTTGATCTGGGCGGTGCCCAGCGAGGCGACTTGTGCCGTGGTCAACGAGCCAACGGCGTCGCTGGCGAGGGCGCCGACCTGGTCGGAGGACAGACCATTGAGGGCTGCCGTCGTGACGGCGCGCAGGTCGGCCGTTTCCAGCTTGCCCARCTGRCCGGTGGTCAGCGCACCGAACTGGCTGGACGACAGGGCCGCGAATTGGGCTGTGCCCAGGGCGTTGAGGTTGTCCGTCGCCAGATTGGCAAGCTGGGTGTTGGTCAGCGCCTGGACCTGGCCCGAGGACAGATTGGAGAACTGGCTGCTGGTCAGGCTGTTCAGGTCGGCCGTGCCCAGGGTGTTGATCTGGCCGGTTGTCAGCGAATTGACCTGACCGCTGCTCAGCGCGCGCAGCTGATCGCTGGTGAAGGCATCGAGCTGGTCGGAGGACAGATTGCGCAAGGCGCCGGTCGTCAGCGACTTGATGTCAGCCGTCTCGATGGCGGCAATCTGGGCCGTGGAAAGGCTGCCGGCCTGGGTCGAGGTCAGCGAGGCGACCTGGGCCGAGGTCAGGGCGACCATGTCGCCCGTGGTCAGGCCCTTGATCTGGGCGGTACCCAGCGAGCCAACCTGTGCGGTGGTCAGCGAGCCCACGGCGTCGCTGGCCAGCGCACCGACCTGGTCGGAGGACAGGCCGTTGAGCGCAGCCGTCGTGACGGCGCGCAGGTCGGCCGTTTCCAGCTTGCTCAGCTGACCGGTCGTCAGCCCGCCGAACTGGGTCGACGACAGCACGGCGAAATGGCCCGTGCCCAGCGCGTTCAGGTTGTCGGTGGCCAGGTTGCCGAGCTGGGTGGCGGTCAGGGCCTGGGCCTGGGCCGTAGAGAGGTTGGCGAACTGGCTGCTGCTCAGGCTGTTCAGGTCAGCCGTACCGAGCGTATTGACCTGACTCGTCGTCAGTGAATTGACCTGGCCACTGGAGAGGGCGCGGAGCTGGTCGCTGGTGAAGGCGTCAAGCTGGGTGGACGACAGGTTGCGCAGCGCAGCGGTGGTGATCGACTTGATGTCGACCGTCTCGATGGCGGCGATCTGGGCCGTGGAGAGGTTGCCCAGCTGGGCGGACGTCAGCGCGCCGATCTGGGCGGAGGTCAGCGCCACCATGTCGGCGCTGCTCAGGCCCTGGATCTGGGCCGTCGACAGGACGGCGATCTGCGAGGTGCTCAGGGCCTGGACCTGGTCGGTCTTCAGGGCCTGGATCTGGTCAGAGCTGAAGCCGGCCAGGGCGCTGGTCGCGATGGCCCGCAGGTCTTCGGTCTGGAAGGCCCGGATCTGGTCGCTCTTCAGGACCGCCAGGCTGCTGGAAAGGATGACCGAGGCCTGCGCGGTGGTGAACGCGATCAGCTGGTCGGTGCTGAGGGCGGCGTAGTCTTCCGTCGTCCAATTGCGGATCGTCGTCGTGCTGAGGTTCGGGATGACAGATGGCGAAATGCCGGGGATGACGGTTGACATGTTTTCTCACCTGTACTGATGGCCGCCTTGCCTTGCGGCGTGGCGGCGTTGGACCATCGCTGGCCCACCCCCGAAACTGGAGGCGTTGTTCTGAGCGGAGCCTGTGCCCCGGCGCGTCGAGCAGCCAAGACGTGCCAGAGATACAAAAAAATTGAAACCCGAACCCAACCCAATGCGGCCGCAGGCGGGATGCGATCCCGCCTGGAGCGCCGCGATGAGGTGGGCTCGTGTTGTCATGCTAGGGACGAGTCCTCGGAACCAATCGGCAAAAAGACCGGGTTTCTCGACCCAAGGTCGACCGTTCGGCAGCTGCGCCGAATGGGCTTGAACGAATTCACGGACTTCACACCCAGTTGCCGCCGTTGTTGCGCCGGTGCTCGTCGTCCTCGGCCAGCTTGCGATCGATGGCCGCAAGGTGGGCGTCGGCCGACGGGTGCGGCACGGCCGCCTTGGCCAGGTCGACGTGCTCGGCACCGAGCAGCGGGGCGGTCGGCGGTGCCAGCACGTCGTGCAGGCTGACCGTCGCGTCCTTGCCGTCATCGGCCTTCTGCGGCTGCACGTCCTTGGCGAACCAGACGTCGGCCACGTC
>NZ_JBFULE010000497.1:0-3948 GCF_056400485.1 Roseateles sp. P5_B10 | reverse complement strand
GGCCACGCGGCCGGAGAGCGGCGCCTGCGGCGGGGTGGCCAGGCCGGCCAAGCGCGCGTAGCGGGCGAGGTTGTCGGCCTGATCAACCTCGCGCAGCGCCGGGTCGAGATCACCGTCCTGGGTCGTCGCACCGCACCACAGGCCGCCGCGGCCATCGGCGATGGCGTAGCCGTCGCCGGCGATGGGGACGGTGGGGCACCAGGGTGCTTCCGGCAAGTGGGTCAACTGGCCGCGCTGCACGGTCAAGCCGGCAGCCAGTTCGCCGAGCAGCGACAGTTGGCCATGGCCGCCGGCCAACACGACAAGGGGCGCCTCGGCGATGCGATGACCCTGGGCATCCCGCAGGCGCCAGCCGTCGGTGGCTGCTTCCAGGGCGGCGACGGGGCTGCCCAGTTTCAGGGCGACCCCACTGGCGGCCAGCATGGCGCGGATGTAGGCGGCCGGGTCCAGCGCGCCACCACCGGGATAGAACCAGGCCGGGTGGGCGAGGGCGGTGCCGGCCAGGATCGAGGCGCCTTCGGCGGACAGGGCCTCGACATAGCCCGGCGCGCCGCGCATGGCGGCCAGCGGCAGTCGCGTCTCCATCCTCAGCAGGCCGCGCTGATGAGGCAGGGCGAGCTCCGTCAGCAAAGCCTGCGTGGCCAGCGCCGCGGCGCGGTTGAAGCGCGCGTGCGGGCCGTCGTCCGGGTTGAGGGTGCCGTGGAAGAGGCCGGCCGGGTTGCCCGAGCTGGCCTGGGCCGGGCCTGGCAACGCATCGACGACGGTGCAGGCCACGCCCGCCCGCGAGAGCGCCAGCGCGCAGGCCGCACCCGCAAGGCCGGCGCCGACGATGACGGCCTGCTTCGCGCCGGGCGCCAGCGGCTCGCGGCCGGCCGGCCGCTGCGTGTGCCGAGGCGCGAACCGGGCGACGGTCATCTCGGGCTTGTTGGCAAAACCTGGCGCCAGGCGCACCTCGAAGCCCAGTGCGGTGAGCGCCCTGCGCATGGGCCGCGAGATGCTCCACGTGGCCGCCGTCGTGCCGGGCACGGCGTGCCGGGACAGGCTCTTCAGCAGCCATTCGTCCCACAGCTCCGGGTTGCGCTGCGGTGCGAAGCCATCGAGGTAGAGGGCATCGGCGTCCAGTACCAGTTCGCGCAGCAACTCGCGTGCATCGCCCAGGCCCAGCAGCAGTTCGACGCGACCGTCCTCGAAGCTCAGCGTGTGCAGGCCGGCGGTCAGCGGCGGCCAGCGTTCGACCAGTTGGGCCGCCAGGTCGGGCAAGGGGCTGGCCGCATGGACGCGGGCCAGATCGTCGCGCTTCAGTGGGTGCTTCTCCACGCTGACGAAGACGAGGCGCTCGCAGCGTGCCGGGTCTTGCCGCCATGCATCCCAGGTGGCGAGGAAGTTGTTGCCCAGGCCAAAACCGGTCTCCAGCACGACGAAGCGCTCGCGGCCCTGCCAGCGGCCGGGCAGGCCGTTGCCGGCGACGAACACGTGGCGGGCCTGGGGCAGGGCGCCGGCGCGCGAGTGGTAGACGTCGCCGAAGGTGGGGGAAGCCGGGGCATCGGGGTCGGAAAAGTCGACCTCGGTGGGCTCGATCGCCGGGGACTTCATTGGCCCATGCGTTGCATTTCGCCGGACTCGATGATGCGCACGGCCGGGCCGGGGGCTTCGAGGGCCAGGCGCATGGACCGTGCAATGCGCTGCGGCGAGATGGGGCGCCAGGTGGCGGGAATCAGGCCAGCCAGCGGCCGCACCAGCTTGAGCGTCCAGGCCTCCGCCGTGCGGTGCGGCTGGTCCAGCTGCTCCCGCTCGCCGTCCAGCAGCGATGGGCGAGCGACGACGAGGCGCTCGAAGCCGAGTGCGATCAGCGCGTCCTCGGCCTCACCCTTGACCTGGTTGTAGAAGACCGGCGAACGCGCGTTCGCACCCAGCGCCGACACCAGGCCGCAATGCGTGGCGCCAGCCGCGTGCGCCGCGCGGGCGACGGTGAGCACTGCGTGAAAGTCTGCCGCACGAAAGGCCTCGCGCGAGCCAGCCTGGGCCATCGTCGTTCCGAGCGCAATCAGCACGCAGCCAGGGATGGGCAATGCGGTGAACGAGGCAGGCCGCGTGTAGTTCACCGCCGTCGTGCCCGGCAACGGCTTGCGCGCCAGCGCGATGGCGTCGGGCCATTCGGCGCACAGTGCGCGGCCGACGAGGCCGGTCGCGCCGGCTATCCAGGTGCTTGTCATCTAGTCCTCGAGCAGAGCGGCCAGCGCCTGCGCGTCCAGCGGCGAAGCCTGTTCATGGCCCTCGAGCATGCCCTCGGCCAGGCCGCGCTTGTCGCGGTGCAGCTCGATGATGCGCTCCTCCACCGAGCCGGCCGTCACCAGCCGGTAGACGGTGACCGGGCGCTGCTGGCCCATGCGGTGGGCACGGCCGCTGGCCTGGTCTTCGGCGGCGGGGTTCMACCAGGGGTCGACGATGAGGACGTAGTCCGCCATCGTCAGGTTCAAACCGAACCCGCCGGCCTTCAGGCTGATGAGGAACACATCGCCCTCGCCACGCTGGAAGGCCGCCACGCGCTTGGTGCGCTCGGCCTGCGGCGTGCTGCCGTCCAGGCGCTGGAAGGGCAGGCCCATCTGCGTGAGGCGCTCGCCGAGCAGGTCGAGGTAGTCGGTGAACTGGCTGAAGACGAGGGCCTTGTGGCCGCCCGCCACCAACTCGCGCACGATGTGCTCGAACTCGGCCATCTTGGCTCCCACCAGGCCCAGCTCGGGTGACACGAGGCGCGGGTCGCAGGCGGCGCGGCGCAGGCGCATCAGCTCGGCCAGCACCTGCATGGGTGCGGCGCGCTCGCCGCTGGCCGCTGCCGCGGCCACCGCCGCTTGCGCGTCGCGGCGCAGGGCTTCGAGGAAGTGGCGTTCCTGCTCGCTGGGCTCCACGCGGTGGACGATCTCGGTGCGTGGGGGCAGGTCTTGCAGCACTTGCGCCTTGGTCCGGCGCAGCAGGAAGGGCGCGACGATGCGGCGCAGCCGGGCGCGGGCCGTCGCGTCCTGCTGGCGCTCGATGGGGCCGGCAAAGCGCTCGTTGAACTGCTGCGGTGTGCCCAGCAGGCCGGGGTTGATGAGGTTCATGATGGACCACAGGTCCGCCAGCCGGTTCTCGACCGGCGTGCCGGACAGGGCCAGGCGGAAGTCGGCATCGAACTCGGCGACCGACTTGGCGCGCTTGGTGGCGGCGTTCTTCAGCGCCTGGGCTTCGTCCAGCACCAGCGTGGCCCAGCGGCGCGCGGCAAAGCCCTCGGCGTCGATCTGCGCCAGCGCGTAGCTGGCGACGATGACATCACCCGGGCCGGCGGCTTGCAGCAGCGCGTTGCGGTCGGCGGCTTCGGCGTAGACCTGCACATTCAGCCCCGGCGAAAACGCGGCGCACTCGGCCGCCCAATTGCCGCAGACCGACGTGGGCGCCAGCACCAGGGCCGGGCCCAGCGCGCTGCGCTCGATCAGCAGCGCCAGCGTCTGCACCGTCTTGCCCAGGCCCATGTCGTCGGCCAGGCAGGCGCCAAAGCCGGCGGCGGCCAGGCGGCTCATCCACGCAAAGCCCTCGACCTGGTAGGCACGCAGCTCGGCACGCAGGGATTTAGGCGGCTGGGGCTGCAGCGCCGCGGCGGCCGTGAGCTGCTCCACCCGCGCCCGCCAGGCTTTGTCGCCGCCCAAGCGCACGCCGGCCAGGCCCTGGTCCAGCCAGGCGGCGCTGGCATTGGGCAGTTGCAGCTCGCCCTTCTTGGTCTGGGCCAGTGAATCGAGGTCGCGCAGCTGCTGTCGCAGTTGCTCGGACARCGCCAGGTAATGCCCCTCGGCCATGCGCACGAAGCGGCTCTTGCTGGCGCGGCTCAGGGACAGCAGCTCCTGCAGGCCGACGACGCGGCCTTCCTCGACCTGCACCTCGCCGGTCACGCCCAGCCAATCGCGCCCGCTGCTGACC
>NZ_JBFULE010000496.1:0-3958 GCF_056400485.1 Roseateles sp. P5_B10 | reverse complement strand
GTTCCTGTATTCGCCCGACAAAACCATCCATGGCGATTTGATGGACTACGCCTACCACCAGCGGGGTGCACTGGCCTATGTGGTGGAGCTCTGGGACGTCTTCAAGCAGGTGGGCATCGCCCCGAAGAAGCCGTTCATGGACAACTACATCAAACTGACGCGCAAGGACATGCGCGCCTTGGTGAAGTTCGACCGCGAACACAACGCCGGGCGCATCTTCAAGCCCTGGCGTAAGTTCAACCATCCGCAGTTCGGTGAAGTGGAGTTGGCAGGCTTTGACCCCAGTGTCGGGATCATCAATCCGCCCCTCGAACGAATTGCGCAGACCTGCGACGCGCAAAGCGCTGCCTTCCTCAGAGTGGCTTCCTTGCTGCCCCAGCTGACACTGGAGGTGCTCCGCCAGACCCAGTTCGACACGCATGTTTGCACTGAGGTACGCATTCGCAACGACGGGTACTTCGCGACCTATGGGCCGTCGTCGGCGAAGGCACTCCCTCATGCGGAGCGGCTGCGGCTAACGGTCAAGGCTGAGGGAGCGCAGGTCCTGTCGCCCACCGCGCCGCAGATCGACATCGGTCATTTGGAGGGCTGGGGCGGTGGCCTCTACGGCCGCGCCAGCGGCTTCGAGCCTTGGACTCGCGGCAACGACGGCGAGCGGGTCGTCTCGGTGATTACCGCCGGCAGCGGCGGGCTGTTCATCGAGGTCCAAAGCTGTCGTGTCGGCACCTTCAAGCTTGAGGTTCGCGTGCCATGACGCCAGCGCCCGTCGCTGGCTCCCGCACGGAATCTTGCGGATCACACGCCATACCTTGGCAGGCAATTCCACCCCTTTTTGAGACGTCAACATGAGCAAGCCACTGGATCCGTCACGACACCTCGCCAACTCGCGCACCTTGGTCGCTCGTGCGGCGGCGGTGGTTTGCTTTGGCACTTGCCTGCCGGTGATGGCATTGGCGCAAGCCCAGGCCCAGGCCGAACCGGCGGAGCAGAGCGCCGGCGTGCTGGAAAAGGACAAGCCGGGTGACGGTGCAAAAGAAAGAAACCAACTGCAGGCGGTTGTCGTCACGGCCAACCGCCGTAAAGAGATGGCTCGAGATGTCCCGCTGCAAATCAACAGGCTGTCGGCGGACGAGCTCGAGCAATCGGGTGCCAAGGGCCTTGTGGACTACCTGGCTGGCTTRCCCGCCGTCGACGTGAAGACGCAGGGCGGGGCAGGCCTGGGGGCGATCAGCGTTCGGGGCGTTTCGACAGGTGACCAGACCATCGCGACAGTCGGCACCTACATTGATGACATCGCGGTCGGTTCCTACAGCCCCTTTGTGAGCGGCCCCATCAACGCCTTGGATATGGCTCTTCTGGACCTCAGCCATATCGAACTCCTGCGCGGCCCTCAGGGCACGCTGTATGGGGCAGGAGCCATGGGCGGCGTATTGAAGTACGTGACCAACGAGCCCAATACCAAGTCCTTTGAAGCTTGGGCGAGAGTGGCGGTGCAGTCCACCGATGGTGGCTCCCTGGGGCACACGGTCAGTGGACTCGTCAATGTGCCTGTGCAGTCTGGCGTCTCGGCAGTTCGTGTTGCTGCCTTTTCGGACAAGGATCCCGGCTATGTCACGGCCGTTGGCCCGGCAGGGGGGGCTGGCGTCAACAAGGGCGACTCACAAGGGATCCGGGTGGTGGGCCTCTTGGAGCCCAGCAAGGACTTCAAGTTGCGCTTGTCGGCGGTTGCGCAAGACTTGCATCGCGATGGGCTGGACTATGTCGACTACGACCCGGTGACGCGCACTCCGAAAACCAGCCCTTCGACGCGCAGCCTGGCCATGCGCGAGCCGTACACATCGAAGATCCGTGTCTATTCGGCGGAGTTGGAGGCAGATTTGGGCTTCGCGCGTCTGAACTCGACGACGTCAGCGCAGCGGATCGATTTGACCTCGGCCTTTGACACCACGCCGGTGTACGGGCCGCTGTTGTCGGAGCTGGCCGGCCTCAACGTGGCGTCGGTGCCGCAGAACGTCGCGACTGTGCTGAGGAAGACCACCCAGGAGTTCCGCTTGTCTTCGGATGCCAAGAAAGAGGTGTCCTGGCTCGGTGGCTTGTACTACGACCGCGAAACGGGCACCAATGACCAATCGATAAGCACGGTGATGCCTGACGGCTCCCAAGGCCCTGACATCATCCGGGCGTCGCTGCCGAGCAAGTTTGAGGAATTCGCCGCCTTCGCTGACGTCACCTGGAATCCGACAAGCCAGTGGAGCATCACGGGTGGCGCGCGGGTTTCGCGCAATCGCCAGACTTACCGCCAGGTCGGTGGAGGGCTCATCGCGGCGCCCACAGACTTGAGTTCTGAGTCCAGCGAGACCACTGCTACCTACCTGCTGACAGGCAAATACGCCCTTTCGCCAACGAGCAACGTCTACGTGCGGGCAGCCAGTGGTTATCGACCCGGCGGTCCCAATGTCGTCTTGCTGGATCCCGCCACTGGATTGCCTGCGGCGCCTGCCAGCTTCAAGAGTGATTCGCTGTGGAGCTATGAAGGCGGCTACAAGGCCGATCTGCTGGATCAGACCCTGTCGGTGCAGGCCACCGTTTACCAGATTCGCTGGCGCAATATTCAACAGTACTACGCTGTTCAGGGACTGAACCTCCTGACCAACGCTGGCAAGGCCAAGATCGATGGCGCTGAGGCGAGTCTGACCTTGCGGGTGTCACCAGACTGGACCGTAGCCACGAGCCTCGCTTACACCGATGGTCGGCTGACTGAATCCGGGCCCGGAATCGGCGTCGAGGGTGCACAACTGCCAAATCAGGCAAAGTGGTCTTTCGGCCTCAGCTCTCGATACGAGTTTTCCGTAGGTGAGCATCAAGGCTATGTGGGCGCGGCGGTGCGGGGCGTCGGTCATCGTGACGCGGGCTTTGCGGGCAGCGCTTCATTGCCGTCCTACCGGCTGCCGGGCTACGCGCTGGCGGATGCCCAGGCCGGCATGAAGATGGGCAGATTCGATCTCGGCCTGTCGATTCGGAATCTCTTTGACCGCAGAACCCAGATGAGCGCACAGACCAACTTCGTGCCATTGGGGTCGCCTGCATATGTGGTCGAGGCGCGACCGCGCACGGTCACGCTTTCCGTCACCGCGGCGTACTAGTTGAGGCTGCCATGAAGGTCGTGGACAGCATTGGCCTTGAGGCCGTTGGTAAGTCTAGGGCGAATGGACGTGCTTGGTTCACCTTGTCGATCCTCGTTCTCCTGACTTTGGTGGCCTCGCTGGATCGGCAGGTACTCACGCTGCTGGGAGAGCCTTTGCGACTCTCGTTGGGGCTCAGCGACACTCAACTTGGTGTTCTACAGGGCGTCGGCATCTCTTTGATCGCGGGGATGACCGCCCTTGCCGTGGGTTGGGCTGCCGATAGGTACGACGTGCGCAAGGTGCTTTTCGGTATCCTGGCCTTGTGGGGCACGGCAACCGTCGCCGGCGCGAACAGTCGTAGCTACGGCGCTCTCTTTCTCAGTTCTGCTGGCATGGGTCTCCTCGAGACGGCCATGGCGCCGATCGTGTATGCCTACATACCGCGAGCATTTCCCGAACGAACGCGGGCGCTGGCGAACAGTGTCTACGCCACTTTGAATCTCCTGCTGATCGGCGCAGGGATCGGCCTGGCAGGCGGTGTCGCCGGTGCGGCTTCAACGCTGGGCAGTTGGGGCTTGTACCCTTGGGTTGGGCTGGAGGAGTGGCGTGCCGCGCTGCTGCTGACGGCCGCAGTGGGTATCTCTTGTTCGTTCTTCCTTGTCTTCTTGAAGGCCGACAGACCACGGAAGGCTCACGAGACGGTCGCGTCGCCACCCATCTGGCCGTATTTGCGGCAGCACCGGCTTGCACTGTTCTGCGTGTTCTGCGCCTTTGGCTTGGGAAGCATGGGCTTGCAGGCCTTCACCACATGGGTGCCCGTGATCGCGGAGCGG
>NZ_JBFULE010000495.1:0-3959 GCF_056400485.1 Roseateles sp. P5_B10 | reverse complement strand
CAGTTGATGACGGAGGCCGGCTACCCGGACGGCTTCGAGGTGCCGCTGGCCTGCCCCAACGACCGCTACGTCAATGACGAGGAGATCTGCCAGGCGGTGGTGTCGATGTGGACGCGCATCGGCGTGAAGGCCAAGCTGTCGACGCAGCCCATGACCCAGCACTCGGCCGCCATGCAGCGCTACGAGCTGCCGCTGTACATGTATGGCTGGGGCGTGACCACGTTTGATGCGCAGTACACGCTGCAGGACATCGTCCACACCAAGACCGGCGGCGCCGATGGCAAGGGAAATTTCTCCAAGGTCAGCGACGCCAAGGTCGACGCGCTGGTGCAGCAGATGAAGGTCGAGACCGACGTGCCCAAGCGCCTGGCGCTGATGCACGAAGCCTTGAAGCGCACGCGCGACGAGTTCCTCTTCATCCCCATCCACCACCAGGTGCGCCCCTGGGCGATGAAGGCCGGTCTGACCATTCCGCATTCGGCCAACGATGCCCCGCAAGCCAAATGGGCCACAGTGAAGTGAAGCCCCTCGTCCAAGGAATACCTTGGCCGGTCCCCCGAGGGGACGGCGATGCTTGCCGGTTCGACCGGCAAGCACATCGCCTGGGCGGGCCGGCTAGGGAGCGGCCCGGCGCTCGGCCCGCAAGCAACCCCGGTGGAAGATGACGCTGGGGTGATCAAGCCGCCCATCATCAACTTCTCGACGATCCAGTCCGTCGTCGAGATCACGGCCACCCTGGCCTTCGCGTTGTCCGGCCTGCTGGCCGGCGCGCGCAAGCATCTCGACGTCGTCGGCCTGTGCATCGTCGCGGGCCTGTCGGCCTTTGGCGGCGGCACGCTGCGCGATGTGCTGCTGGACCGTCGGCCCTTCTTCTGGGTCGATCATGCGGACTGGCTGTGGGCGCTGATGGCTCTGTCCTTCGCCGCCATGCTCTTCCTGCGCCGGCGCCACCTGGCGCTGACGGAGAAGGCCATCCAGTGGCCCGATGCACTGGGGCTGGGCCTGTTCACCGCCAACGGCACGCTGGTGGCGCTGGACGCAGGCATGCCGGCCATCGTGGCCGTGCTGATGGGCGTCATCACCGCCGTCTTCGGCGGCGTGCTGCGCGACATCGTCTGCAACGAGATCCCCGCCGCGTTCCACGACCACCGGCCCTATGCGCTGTGCAGCTTTGTCGGCGGCTGGGTGCTCGTCGCGGCCGTGCGGCTGGACGCGCCGCAGTGGGCCGTCATCAGCGCAGCGGCCGGCACAGCGGTGCTGCTGCGCGGCCTGGCCCTGTGGACGGGATGGACACTGCCGGCCTGGCGCATCAACGCCAAGCGTTGACGGCCAGGCGGCAGGGCCGGTTTACCAGCCGATCGTGTACGTCACCGTCGTCGGCGCCGTCGTGTGCAACGACGGGCTGAAGTCGCCCACGTCGTCATACGCAAAGCCGTAGGCCTTCTTGTTGATGCTGTGGTCGTGCCAGAACCTGGCGTACCAGTTGCCCAGCTGGCCGGCTGGGTAATGGGCGGTCTGCACGTACCAGTTGGCCGGCTGCTCCATCACGTGGCGGTTCAGCGCGGCGCAGATCTGGGCCTGCAGCTGCAACTGCGTGCCCGTGTTGGTCGGGTTGCCACTGGCGTCCGCCAGCAGGCCGGCGCCCAGCAGCACCATGGCCGTGTCGGGCTTGCCGTTGATGTAGAACGTGCCGGCCGGTGAGCCGCCGGTGAAGGTGAAGCGGTCACCGCTGACACGGCCGCGGAAGGTGCCCAGGTTCTGCAGCGTGAAGACGAGGTCTTCGTTGCGGTAGCGGGCCCAGACGGCGTCGATGTAGGGCTGCRGGTAGTTGGCGTTGGCCTGGCCGGGTTTGAAGGTGCCGTGGGCCGGGGCCATGATCCGGTACGGCGAGTACGGCGCCTGCGCGAGAGGCTTGAACTGCGCCGGCACTTCGGCGATGAACTTGCTGAAGAGCTGGTCACGCGTCTCGGTCAGCGCTTCACCCACGGTCTGGTCGTAGCCACCCAGGCCCTGGACGCGCAGCTTCAGCGGGAAGCCGAAGTGATCGACACGCGTCGTGTTGATGAAGATGCCCTGATCCGGCTGGCCCAGCGGGATGATGGCCATCTCGCCGAAATCGAAGTAGACGTCGATGTTGGGGTCAGTGGGGTTCTCGATGTTGGCGCCGGCATAGCCGATGTTGCCGTTGCCGTCGACGACGACCTTGATGTACATCGGCGAGCCCACCGACATCAGGATGCGGGCCGAGTTCAGCGCCGGGATGGTGATCGAGCGCGTGGCGCTGAGCTTGTGGAAGTAGTTGGTGTACGTCTGGCCGCCCTTGGTCAGCGCGCCGTTGTCGCTTGTTGCCATGGGGATGAAGTTGCCCGCGGCATCCACGCGCACGAACTTGCCTGTCGCCCAGTCCTTGCCGATGATGGCCCAATAGACCTGGTCATCGGGCCAGCGGCCGGCGGTCTGGTTGACGATGTTGAAGGTGGTGCGGCCGTTCCAACTGCCGGTGTTGGTGTTGGTGCCGACGCGGTAGGACGAGGTCAGGTCGTTGAAGCCGCGGTTGACGAGATTGGGCTCGTTGGCCGTCAGCACCAGCGAGCCGCCGCCGTAGCTGACGTCGTTGAACAGCGTGGCCTGGTAGCCGGCCTGCACCTTCACGGACGAAACCCGGTCGTTCCAGGCAGCGCCTATCCAGCTCGAGTCCGCGCTTGCGCAGAAGCTGTCGCCGGTGTAGTTCACATCGGCGTAGAAGCAGACGGGGCCGGTGGCCGTGCTGGTGCCCACCGTGTAGCTGAACTTGGGCGTGTCGTAGGCCGGCGTGCCGTTGTTGTAGGTGAACCAGTAGCCGATCACGTTGCCGGTGGCGACGGTGACCTTCTGCTCATGGCGGCCATTGGCGGCCGTCATGCGGATGTTCTGCTGCGGGCCGTTGTTGACCGTGTAGTGGGCGTCGACCCAGGTGGTCGACATGTTGGACTTGAACCAGATCGTGGCTGTCGTGCCGCTGACTTCGACACCCTGTGTGTAGTCCTGGGCCAGGGCCGAGGTGGTGCCGAGCAGGCAAAGACCTGAGATAGCCAGCAACCAGCAAACGCCGAGCAGGCGCAAGCAACGCAAAACAAGATTCACCTTTGTCTCCTTGCCCGCTCGTCGTGGGGATCGGCGGATCGTTCGGGGTCCCAACGCTGGGAGGGGCGGCATGGYCCTTCCCTGGCCGGTGTCTCGACTGCGAAGACCTACTGCGCGCCCCGGCATGCAGCCGCTCCCGGGGTCAGGTCGCTATTCAAAAGCGCATTGAAAGCGCTTTCAAATTTGCGTCGCATCCTCCTGGGAGAGGCGAGAAAGCGGTTTCATGGAAAACCCGTGCGAGACGTTTTTCATGAGTCGCCCGCTTCAGGGACAGGAAACCCACCAAAGGAAACGGCCGCCCGAGGGCGGCCGTCGCATCAGGTGGCAGACCACGGTCAGTGGAACTCGCTCATTCCTTGATCGCCGACAGCACCTGAGCCAGCGCCTGTTTCGCCACGGATTCGCACAGGCTGTTCATGCCCTGGAAGGCATTGGCCGAATAGTCGCTGGCGACGTATTCCTTGCCGCGAAAGCTCAGCTTGGTGGCCAGCTTGTCCTTGCCCGCAAAGATGCCCAGCATGACGCGTGCAGCCGGGGGACGCTGGCGGTATTCCTTGATGACGACCTCGGCACTCTCGGCGGGGGCGACGCTGTACCCCTTGGACGTCGCTTGCGCTTCGTAGGTCTGCTCGATCAGCGGGCCGACCTTGGGGTTCTGCTCGCAGTCGCCGCAGTCCCAACGCACGGCCAAGCGGGGCAGCACCTTGGCGTCACTCGCCGAAGCGGGCCTTGCCGCTGGCTCGGCCGCAGCCGCCACCGGGGCCTCCGTAGGCTGGGGCGGCTGGGGCTCCTGGGCGGCGGCCTGGAGGCTGAACAGGAGGGCGGCGCTGTAGACG
>NZ_JBFULE010000494.1:0-3960 GCF_056400485.1 Roseateles sp. P5_B10 | reverse complement strand
GCAGGCGAAGGCGTTGCCGCATGCCTTCCTGCGCAGCGATTTCCTGCTGTGCTTGCTGGACCAGTTCGGCCAGGGTAGAGAGCTGCTCGCCTATCGCGAGGACGGCACGGGCTGGACGGCGGCGCTGCTGATCCAGCCCCAGGGCCAGGGTCGCTGGAACAGCTTCCAGCCGTCCCAGCTGCCGCTGGGACCCGTGCTGCTGCCGGAGGACGAAAGCCTGGAGGCGTCTCTGCAGTCCCTGCTGCGGGCGCTGCCCGGCCTGGCCTTGACCGTCGGGCTGACGCAACTGGACTCGCTGGCCCACGTCGGGCCTTTCAACAGCGCGCGGCTGCGCCACCAGCACTACATCGACACGGCCTGGGTCGACGTCGAGACCGGTTTCGAGGCCTACTGGGAGGGCCGCGGCAAGAACCTGCGCCAGAACACCCGCAAGCAGCTGAAGAAGGTCGAGGCCACCGGTGTGACGCCGCGGCTGGAGATGATCGACACGCCCGGACCGGTCGCGCTGGCCATCGAACAGTACGGCACGCTGGAAAGCAGCGGCTGGAAGGCCGAGCTCGGCACCGCCATTTCCGTGGACGGCATCCAGGGGCACTTCTACCGCCAGGCGTTGGAAAGCGCAGCAGCAGCCGGGCGGGCCCGGATCTACCGCTACTGGTTCGGCGACGAAGTCGTCGCGATGGACTTGTGCGTGCACCAGGACGACTGCCTGGTGATCCTGAAGACAGCCTATCAGCAGGCCCACCAGGCGGTGTCCCCGTCGACGCTGATGCGCGCCGAGGAGTTCAAAGCTCTTTTCGACGAAGGCCGCTTCAAGCGCATCGAGTTCTTTGGCCGCGTGATGGAGTGGCATACGCGCTGGACCGACAACAGCCGCCAGCTTTTCCACCTGACCGCCTACCGGTGGGCCTGGCTCAAGGCGCTGCAGGACTGGCTCAACCGCAGCAAGACCCGCGCAGCTTGAAAGCCTCAATCGACGCCTTCTTCCTGCCAGCCGGCGGCGAGCAGCGGCTGTGCCTGTTCCATGCACCGGCAGGTACACCACGCAGCCGGGTGCTCTATCTGCATCCCTTCGCCGAGGAGATGAACAAGTCGCGCCGCATGGCCACCCTGGCCTGCCGCGCGCTGGCCCAGGCAGGCCACGCGGTCTTGCAGATCGACCTGCGCGGCTGCGGCGACTCCTCCGCCGACTTTGGCGATGCGGGCTGGGCCGATTGGCAGGCCGATGTGCGCCTGGGCCTGGAATGCCTGGATGCCCGCGTGCCTGACTCGGTTCAGGCACCGCTGTGGATCTGGGGCCTGCGCGCCGGCTGCCTGCTTGCCGCCGCCGACTGGGGCCGGCCGGTGAACTACCTGTTCTGGCAGCCGATGACGAACGGCAAGCTGGCACTGCAGCAGTTCCTGCGCCTGAAGCTGGCCGCCGAGATGGCCAACGGTGCGAACAAGGGCCAGATGGACCAGATGAAAACCGAACTGGCCGCGGGCCGCCCGGTCGAGGTCGCCGGCTACCGGCTGGGCGCGCCACTCGCCCTGGGGCTGGAAGCCGCCAAGCTCGCGCCCGCCGGCACGCCCTGCCGGGTCGAGTGGCTGGAGCTCAGCACCCGCGAGGACGCCGTGCTGACGCCGGTCAGCGAGCAGGCCATCAAGGCCTGGCAGGATGCCGGCTGGGCGGTACGCCCGCAGATCGTGCAGGGGCCGGGCTTCTGGGCCACCAGCGAGATCGAGCTGGCGCCCGAGTTGATTGCCCGCACCGCGGAGGCCTTGTCATGAAGGAATCGGTGCTGAACTTCGACTGCGAGGGCGAGCGCCTCATCGGCATCCTGGCCGAACCGGCGAACACCGCACCCGCCGAGGTGGGCGTGGTCATCGTCGTCGGCGGCCCCCAGTACCGCGTCGGAAGCCATCGCCAGTTCACGCTGCTGGCCCGGCATCTGGCGAACCACGGCGTTGCCGCTCTGCGCTTCGACTACCGCAGCATGGGGGACAGCCCCGGGGAGACGCGCGACTTCCTGAGCGTCGACGCCGACATCGCCGCGGCCATCGCCGCGCTGCTGGCGGCCCGCCCGGCCCTCAAGCGTGTGGTGCTTTGGGGCCTGTGCGACGCGGCCTCGGCCGCCCTGCTCTACCTGGAATCGACCGGCGACCCGCGCGTCGCCGGCGTGGCCCTGCTCAATCCCTGGGCCCGCTCCGCCGCGACGCTGGCGCAGACCCATGTCAAGCACTACTACTGGCGCCGGCTGCGCGAGAAGGGCTTCTGGCTCAAGCTGCTGCGCGGTGGCGTGGGCCTGACGGCGTTGCGCACCCTGGGCGGCAACCTGCGCCTGGCCCGCGGCGCCGGCAAGCCCAAGACCGACTCGCGCAGCTTCCAGGATCGCATGGCCGCCGGCCTGCGCGCTTTCAACGGACCGGTGCTGCTGATCCTCAGTGGCGATGACTACACTGCCCGGGAGTTCGTTGGTTTTGCCCGGTCCTCGGCGGCTTGGCAGGGTCTGCTCGTGCGCCCGACGCTGGATCTGCACGACATGCCCACGGCCGATCACACGTTTTCGGCGATACAGGACCAGGACTCCCAATGTCGCATCTGTTTGGACTGGTTGAGGACGCGATGCCTAGCAATCTGAACCCCATGAACTGCGCCGGCCGAGCACTGCTGGCCCTGACCGTTGCGCTGGCCACGCTGCCGGTTTCCGCGCAGATGCAGCGCCCGGCGCTGGCGCCGCCTGGCTGTGGCGAAACGCACAACACCTATGGACCCTTCGATTACCGCACGGCCCACCAGTCGCAGCGCTACATCGTCGAGATTGCGCATTTCACGCATGGCGTCGAGACGTTGACCCGAGGTGCTACCGGCCCATTCGGCAACGACATCGGATACACGCTGGCGGTATTTCCCAACCATCCACGCGCCATCCAGTCCGTCGAACGCCTGGCGGAAAAGGAGAAATCGGATCCCGCCAAAGGCACCGACATGACCGTCGAGTGCTATTACGCCCGCGGCATGGCTTTCGTACCGAACGACCTGGTGTTCCGGATGTTCTACGTGAGCTATCTGATCCGGCGCAATCGCATGGACGACGCGCGCAAGTCTCTCGATTACGTGGTGGAGCAGGCCGGCGACAACCCGCTGACGCAATTCAACGCGGGCTTGCTGTATTTCGACATGAAGGACTACGACAAGGCATTGGCCCAGGCGCACCGCGCCATGGCCATGGGCATGACAAGGCCGGAGCTGCGCGACCGACTGAATTCGGTCGGCCGCTGGAAGGATCCCGAGCCGACCGAGGGCCCCGACGCCGCCGCGTCCGCTGCGTCTGCCACTCAGGCCGCCTCGACTCCCTCGCAGACCTCCCGCTGAGCCTCATGCCGCGCGTCAACATCGTCATCCCTGCCTACAACGCCGAGGCCTTCATTGCCGACACCGTCCGCTCGGCACTCGGCCAGACCTTCCCCGATCTGCAGGTGACCGTCATCGACGACGGCTCCAAGGATGCAACGGCCGCGAATGCCGCCCTGGACGACGCCCGCGTGCGCGTCATCTCGCAGGAAAACCGCGGCATGTCGCGCTCGCGCAATCGCGGCATGGCCGAAACGGATTCGGAATTCGTCGCGCTGCTGGATGCCGACGACCTCTGGCACCCGGAAAAGCTGCGCCTGCAACTGCAGGCCTTGCAGGCCAGGCCGGATCACGACTTCTGCTATTCGGCATTCGACGTCTGGCATGGCGAGCCCCGGCCCGACTATTTCAGGCAAACCCGGCAGGGCACCATCGATGAGTCGCGGTCCGGCTGGATCTACCCCGTGCTGGTGCTCGACAACTACGCCCTGCCCTCCTCGGTCATCTGGCGGCGCAGCGCCTGGGATCGCATGGGCGGCTTCCTGACGGACAACCAGCAGACTGACGACTGGGAATACCTGGTGCGCGCCAGCACCCAGCACCGCTTCATACGCCTGGCCGAGTCC
>NZ_JBFULE010000493.1:0-3971 GCF_056400485.1 Roseateles sp. P5_B10 | reverse complement strand
TTTCCAAACGATCGAACCTGAAGCAGGGGCTGGTAATACGGATTGAGGACGCGGCACTCAGAGTTAAACGGCTCAGTTCGGACGACTTCGTTCGCGTCTCCTTTGATGAAGCGTCGCGTTTGGCGAACGCACTTAGTTGCTCTGTGGGGAATATTCGCTCTGGGCTTCCAGACGAATTCTTGTCTCAATTCATCGTCTACTACTCGCATAACAAAGGCTCGATTCACGCCAAGAGTAGTGTTTCGAAATCTCGCTCGGTGTTCCCGACCAAGGCTGTGTTCCTCGATTTCGACGGGACCATGACTTACCACCTGAACAAATCGACTTCCTGGGAGCTCATCTGGCTAGAGTTGGGCTACGCCGACACTGATTGCTCGGATTTGCATCGGAGATTCAGCAATCACGAAATATCTCACGCAGATTGGTGCCGGATAACCGAAGAGAAATTTCGCGAACGTCGACTAAAGAATACCGTCCTTGACAAAATTTCTGCTGACATTCAACTCTTGCCAGGCGTGGTCGAAACGGTAAATCAACTGCATGCGGCCGGAATTCCAATGTTTATCGTATCGGGATCCATTAAACACATCATTAAACGAGTGCTCGGGAACCTTTACGAGAAATTTGAGGATGTTCGCGCGAACGACATGAAATTCGGACCAAATAGCGAATTGAAATCCATCATTGGAACGAAGTATGACTTCCAGGGCAAATCTCAATACATCACGCAAGTGCTGGAAGAGAGAGAAATCCAGCCGCATGAAGCGCTATTTATAGGAAATTCATTAAATGACGAATGGGCCCACCAAGCGGGCGTGCAGACTCTCTGCATCAACTACGATATGACGAATCCCGACAATCAGATTCAGTGGATGTACAGCATCAATCATTCCAAAGATTTTTCCGAGATAATGCGTTACGTTACACTTGAGCCCACGGTCGATTCTGCCTAAAGCGGACCTGCAGATGCGATCAGGGTAGTCAGCTCGAGAGAATTGACTACCTTATTTCCAAGGCTTTATCACACGCCGGCTGAAGAAAAGCGACTCAAACACGCTCAAACAACTGTGGCGCTTGGAATCCTACCTCTGCTTCGATGRGGCGCTTCCCAAAACCGCTCTCACGCCCGCTGGCCGTCTCGGGCACTATCCGGACGATGATCACGCCGTGCATCAAGCCGTCTGCCTTCTGGCGCCGCCAGCATTCGTCCGACCTGTTCGGTCAGGATCAGCGTCAGGACCAGATGGGCGCGGCTTCATCGCCAATCTGGCAGCGATGGACGAACTGATCGACTTCGCGGCTATTTCGACTCAGGTCGATGCGCCTTGCCCGCGACCCGACCGCAGCAAGTGCGGCCGACCGCCCCCCGAGGTCATGGTACGTCTGGTGTTCATCCAGTCGCTGTACAGCCTCTCGGACGAAGACTGCGAACACCAGGTAATGGCCGTTGGAGACAGACCGATCATGGCGAACGGCTCCGAAATCGCTACTGAAGCGATCGGGCGCGCCACGGAACACGTGCACTGAGGCTCGAGGCTGGGGAAATTCCCTTGGATGGAAATGATCACTTCCAGCCTAGAGACAACACATCACAGACCGAGCGCAATACTCTTGCCTGCTCAGCCAAGGTCAAATTGATGCACAACAAAGCTGACGTTCGCCTGCGCCTGCTCATGGCCGGGTGCGTGAATTGATCGAGCCAAGGCGATTACCCGCAATGGGCACTTTGCTGACCCTCGGGCGCCAACTACCAAGGACAGCCCCAGCCTGAAGCTGCCTATGGGAGGCTTCAGCAATCGATGCAAAGGCCGTGGCGCGGGAGGTCTGGCTCCCCAACTCGGCCTCCGCGGAACGCTCCACGGTCCCCCTGCATTTACCATCCACCCATGAACCAACCGCAGCACGAATACCTCGTTGTGTCGCGTGGGCAGTGGGACGAAAAAGCGTCTCGCGAGGACGTCCAGCGCGCCATCGATCAGTTCTACGTTTGGTACGAGGGCCATCTCGCGGCGGGGCGGATGAAACCCGGGAGCCGGTTGGCGCCCGAAGGCAAGCTCGTTGCCCATGGGCTGGTCACCGACGGTCCCTTCGCGGAGACCAAGGAGATCGTCGGCGGCTACTGGTTCATCGTCGCCACGAGCCTGGAGGAAGCGGYCGAACTCGCCGCGCAGAACCCCTGCCTGGCCTTCGGTCTGACGCTGGAGATCCGCCCCCTCGACGCCGAGCGGGCGCGGGCGACGGACATCACCAACGAAACGCCGCCGCCGTGGCGTCAGCGTTGAGGCTTGGCGCCGCGCCGTCGCGCAGAACAGATGTTCGTCCTCCAACCCATCGGCCATGTGCGTTCACCGCTGACGAGCCGGGAGCAGGCGCCCAAGCAAGGCGATGAAGGCGCCCCCACGGCGTGGCTGGAGTTCCTACCCGCGTTCGAGGCGGGCCTGCGCGACCTGCAGGTGGGCGACGACATCCTGCTGCTGACCTGGCTGGACCACGGCCAGCGCGAAACCTTGAGCGTGCATCCACGCGACGACCTGAACGCCCCGCTGCGCGGCGTGTTCAGCACCCGCTCGCAGGACCGGCCCAACCCGGTGGGGCTGCACCGCGTCACGCTGGTCGAGAAAGACGGCCCGCTTCGCTACCAGGCACTCCATCTCGAAGCCTTCGACGGCACGCCGATCATCGACGTCAAGCCGGTGCTGGATCGCCTGCGGGAGCGCTAGCGCAAATACCGGTTCGGCACATTGCCCAGCCGCGGCGCGGGCCGCCCCAGGGCAGCGAGCAGTTCGACGATGTTGGCGTAGGTATCGGCCTCGATGCGCTGCATCTGCGGCAGCAGGCCGAGTTGGGCGTAGGACAGCGGCGTCACGTCGTAGCAGACCGTCTCCCAGTCGAAGCCGCGGCCCCAGGTGATGCCTCGCACTCGCACATCAGCCCGCGCGCCAGCCGTAAGCAGCAGGCGCATGACGGGCGCCGAACGGTTGGCATTCGAGTTCACGGCGTGGAAGAGCGGCGTCTGGCCGTTCAGCCCGTCGGCGTCGACATCGGCCGCGGCGTTCGGGTCTGCGCCCAGTGCCAACAGCCGCTCGGCGACCTCTGCGTGGCCGTACTCCGCCGCCACATGCAGCAGCGTGGCGCCGTCAAGCGGCGTGAAGGTGCAGGGCATCTGCGTGCGGTGACGCAGCAACACCGGGTTCGCCGCCACGGCCGAGGCCAGCGCGTCGGCGTCGTTGAGCAGCACGGGCGCCAGGTGCGGGTCGTCCAGCACGGCACCACGTTCCAGCAGCAACCGAAGGCAGGAGGCAAACCGGTCCGAACGAAAGTACATCTCGATCAGATGGTTGACCACCGTCTTGCCGCCGATGCTTGAACTCGCATCGAAGCCGGCATCGAGGACGGCCCGGATGTCTTCAACGTCGTGCGTTTCAAAGGCGGTGAGCAGACGCTCGGAGATGCCGGTCATGACTTGCTTTCGGTAAGCAACCGGCGCGCCTTCATGGCGCGGCCTGGGGACTGGGTGTTGGGAAGCGATGCTACGACCGCCGGCCTGCCGGGCCCGCCTTCCTTTGCCAGGGCGAGGTCGCCATACTCCGGCCGGTGCAGGAGCTCGAACAAATCCTGGTCCTCTTCGTCGCCGCCGTGGCACTGGCTGCCGCCGCGCGGCGTGCGGGCGCGCCCTACCCGGTATTCCTGGCCATTGGCGGCGCGCTGCTGGCCCTGGTGCCGGGTGCACCCAGCCCCAGCCTGCCGCCCGAACTGGTGCTGGCCCTGTTCGTCGCGCCGGTTCTCGTCGACGCTGGTTACGACGCGTCATTGCGGGACCTCAGAGACAACTGGGCGCCTCTGGTCAGCCTGGTGATCTTCGCGGTCGGCCTCACGACGGCCGCAGTGGCCATGGTGGCTCACGCCCTCGTGCCGGGCCTGCCATGGGCCGCGGCCGTGGCGCTGGGCGCCATCGTCGCGCCGCCCGATGC
>NZ_JBFULE010000492.1:0-3989 GCF_056400485.1 Roseateles sp. P5_B10 | reverse complement strand
CCTCGCGCAGGCGCAAAGCTGCGGCAGCGGCGGCGGCGCCACCGTCTGCCTCACAGCCAGCGGCACGGCCAACAACAACCAGCTCAGTTGGACCGTCAGCGGCACCGTCACGTCGTTGGAGGTCTACCGCGACATCGACGCCGACCCTGCGGGCCGCACCCGCATCGCCGTGCCGGGCAGCAGCGCCCGGAGCTACGCCGACGGCTCGGCCAACACCGGCACGCCSTACTGGTACTGGGTCAAGTTCACGACCAGCGCCGGCAGCTACAACTCCGGCTCGGCCAGCGCCACACGCGGCAGCAGCTGCGCGCCGACAGCCATCACGCCCTACATCAGCGCCAATGGCTCCTGGACGCAGACGTCCTCAGCCACGGTCACCGCAGGCAACTCGGCCATCCTCGGCCCGCAGCCCGTGACCGGCGGCTCGTGGGGCTGGAGCGGCTGCGGTACGTCGGGTTCGGCACGCCAGCAGACCATCACGCCCACTGCCAGCTGCACGGCCACCGCCACCTATACCAACACCTGCGGCGCCAAGACCACCCAGGCGTTCGCGATCACCGTGCCCAGCGCGCAGACCCAAGTCTTTCCGAATCCCGGTATCAACCTGGGAAACACCCTCGAAGCATTCTGGCCAGGAGCGGCGGCGCCCACCAAGGCACTGATCGACTCCATCAGGGATAGGGGGTTCAAGACCCTGCGCATACCCGTTGCGTGGGATTTTCATTCCACCAACGGAACGATCGATCCCGCGTTCATGGCCCAGGTCAAGCAGACGGTCGACTGGGCCCTCGCCGACGGCCTGTACGTCATCATCAACGACCACTATGACCTTGGCTGGTTCGAACGCAACGGCTTCAATTCCTACGACCCTGCGATCAATGCCAAGTTGATCAACATGTGGACCCAGGTTGCGAATACTTTCAAATGGTATGACAGCGACAAATTGGCCTTCGCTGTCGCCAACGAACCTGACGCGCCAACCCAGGCCAAGACCGATGTGCTCTACAAATACCAGCAGAATTGGATTACCGCGATGCGCGCCAACGGCGGCGGCAATGCCGTTCGCTGGCTGATCGTCCAAGGGCCGAACACCAATATCGATAACACGATTAACTATGGAAAGAATCTACCTTCGGATCCGGCGAATAAGCGGATGGTCGAAGTGCACTTTTATGATCCCTTCGACTTCACCTTGATGGAAACAGATGAGTCGTGGGGGACTTGGAGTGCCTTCTGGGGAAGTTATAACGTGAGCAATCAGTTTACGAATCGCAATGTCAAGGGGGGATATAACGAAAGCTCCATTGATGCTCAGCTCGCCAAGATGAAGTATTTCACGGACCGGGGTATCCCCGTGCTGATCGGCGAATATCGCGCGGGGGTAAAGCCGGCGAGCCTCGGCCTGACCGGCTCATACAAGGACCAGAACTACCGGGCAGCCACGCACTGGAACAAGTACGTGCAGAACAAGATCGCCAGCCTTGGGTTCAGTGGCACGGGCTGGGTAACCCAACACGACATTTTCCACGAGACGACCGGTGAAGTCCTGGACTGGAACCTGCTTGGCTCCATGCTTGGCACTTCCGATATTGCTCCGATTCCGGGTCTGTAATTCCCTGGGAGTTTGTCCGAAGGTCCGCCGCATGGCGGACCTTCTTTTGAATTCCTTGGCCGATTCCGGACGTATCTACGACAGCGGGAACGGCCGCGGTTTCCTCTACAGCAACTGAGCCAATGGTTCGGCGGCCTGGCGTCCAGCTTCTGGCGCCGGGCCTGCCGCCCTCTCTTCCGAAGTCCTCCGAAATCCTCCAATGAACACATCCCTGTCCCTGCCCCGAAGCGTTATCAGCCTCGCGGCGACGCTCCTTTCACTTGGCCTGTGCACCGCGACCCCTGCGGCCACTCCCGCCGCTCGCGTGGTGACGCTGGACCGCGCTGCTGCGACCCAGCCCATGGACCGCTTCTTCGATCTCTCGGTCGGCGCGGACTACCCGGGCACCACCGGCCGCCCCGAAAACCTCGCCCAGCTCAAGACGGCTGCGGACGAGCTGGGCTTTCGCTATGTGCGCTTCCACGACATCTTTCACGACGTCTACGGCACGGTGAAGAAGGACGGCGACAAGCTGGTGTTCGACTGGACCGGCATCGACAAGCTGTACGACGGCATGCTGGCCAGTGGCGTCAAGCCCTTCATCGAGCTGGGCTTCACACCCGCCGTGATGAAGACCTCCGACCTGAAGATCTTCTACTGGAAGGGCAACACCTCGCACCCGCAGCCAGGGCCGTGGGCCGAGCTGATCGACGCGTTCGCGCGCCACCTCATCCAGCGCTATGGCATCGAAGAGGTGCGCAAGTGGCCGTTCGAAGTGTGGAACGAGCCCAACCTCGACGGCTTCTGGGAAAAGGCCGACCAGAAGGCCTATTTCGAGCTGTACGCCAACACCGCGCGCACGCTCAAGAAGGTGGACGCCCAACTGAAGGTGGGCGGCCCCGCGACGGCCGGCGCTTTCTGGGTGCCCGAGTTGCTGGCTTATGCCAAGCAGGAAGGCGTGCCGGTCGACTTCGTCACCACCCATACCTACGGCGTCACGGAAGGCTACCTCGACGAGTTCGGCAAGTCGGACCGCATCCTGGACCCTAACCCCGACGCCATCGTCGGCGACGTGCGCCGCAATCGCAAAGAGATCGAAGCCTCGCCGTTCCCCGGTATTCCGCTGTACCTCACCGAGTGGAGCACCAGCTACAACCCGTACGACAAGGTGCACGACAGCTACATCAGCGCACCGTGGATCCTGACCAAGCTGCGCGCCACGCGAGGCTATGCGCAGGCGATGAGCTACTGGACCTACAGCGACCTGTTCGAGGAGCCGGGCCCGCCGCCCCGCGCCTTCCATGGCGGCTTCGGCTTGATGACACGCGATGGCCTGCGCAAGACGACTTGGTTCGCCTACAAGTACCTCAATGCGCTACGCGGCAATGAGATCCCGAGCGCCGACGACAAGGTACTGGCCGCAGTCGACGGCGACAAGACTGCCGTCGTGGCATGGGACTGGCAGCATCCTGATCAAAAGAGCACCGCTAACGGCGTGTTCTTCGCCAAGCCGGTGCCCAACGGCCCGGCGCCAGCGCTCAAGCTCGCGCTGCGAAACCTGAAGCCGGGCGCCTATCGGCTCGAGCTGCGTCGCGCCGGCTACAAGGCCAACGACGCCTACACCGCTTACCTCGAGATGGGTTCGCCCATCAACCTCGACGCGGCGCAGCTTGCCAAGCTGCAGTCACTGACCCGCGACCTTCCCGAAGTAAAGCGCACCGTCAACATCGGCAAGGACGGCCTGCTGMACTTCACCGTGCCAATGCGCAGCAACGACATCACCTTGCTGACGCTGGACCCGGTCAAGCGCTGAAACGCAGTGCTGCTTGCATCACGATACGCCCCCTAACCGCCGTCTTTCCAGCCACTCTCCCAGGCGTATCGGCGCAAAAGACCCAGACGCTGGCAACCGGAGCAGTGCAGCTCGGCTGTGCTGGTCTCCGCATACCAACCGCCCGCGAGTGACGGCTCCTGGCCGAGACCTAACCTCCGTGGCCATCATCTCGACCGGCAGCAACCGCTGCAAAGGCGACCGGCGGCTTCAAGCTCGAAGCGGCCGAGGCTTCAATAGAACCAGCGCAGCGGTGCGAGCACGGTCTGAGGGAACAGGACCATCACGAACATCACCGCGAACTGGGCGGCCATGAAGGGCAGGACCCCGCGCGTGACCTCGTCCATCTTCATGCGGCCAACGCCAGCCACCACGTTGAGGACGGTGCCGACCGGCGGCGTGATCAGGCCGATGGAGTTGTTGACGATGAAGAGCACGCCGAAGTAGACCGGGTCGATGCCGGCCGCCTTGATCAACGGCATCAGCACCGGCGTCAGGATCAGGATGGTGGGCGTCATGTCCATGGCCGTGCCCACGAGCATCACGAGCACCATGATGGCGGTCAGG
>NZ_JBFULE010000491.1:0-3991 GCF_056400485.1 Roseateles sp. P5_B10 | reverse complement strand
GGCTTTCGCCCCATTGCAGCGTGTGGCGGCCGATGCGCACCGTGCTCTTCATGCCACCGACCTCGCCCTTCACGTAGACGAAGGCGTCGAGGAACTCACCGCTTTGGCCATGCTGGCGGCGGGTGTCGGGCAGGAAGTCGTCGGGGGCCTGGCCGCCAAAGGTGTTGGACGTCGGGATGACGGGGCCAAGGGCATTGCCGCCGGCATACAGCGCGGTGCCGGCATAGCTGTTCTTGCGCAGATAGACCGAGTCGCGCCAGGCGTTGCCGCTCACTCGGGCACCCCAGCCGGGGCCGGCGAGGTCGATCTCGGCCAGCAGGTCGAAACGGTTGGAGATCTGGCCGCGCTTGAAGTTGTGGTCGCCGTCGTCTTCATTGACGGTGCCGGGGTCCTTGGCCACGTCCAGCCGCGTCAGCGCGTCGGACGGGTTCTTCAGCCGCACGGCGGTGCTGTACTTGGGCGTCAAGTCCAGGCGCAGCTTGTAGTCGCTGCTGGGCAGCTCGATGTCGAAGGCGTGGGAAGCGGTGGGCAGGGCGAGCGCTGCCGCTACCGCCAGCGCATGGCGGGTATGTCTTGTCATGTTGTCTCCGGTTTTGTAGAAATTTCGGGCTCACCGGCCCGTGCGGTAATTCAGAGTGACGTCGAGGTCAGCCCGCCCTCCACGGGCAGGCCCGCTCGTTGCTGGCGACACGGCGCGGTTTCCAGCAGGAACAGCGACGCGATGGCCCCGCAGACGAAGCCCGCGAGGGCAACGTGCAGCGTGGCGGGCAGGCCGTGGTGCTGGGCCACATAGCCCGCCAGGACTGGTGCCAGCCCGCCGCCGAAGATTTCGCCCGCGCCCGACACGAAGCCGACCGACGAAGCGATGAGCCCAGCGGGGGCCGCCTCGGTGGCAATCGGCCCCGAGATCAGGCCCAGCAAGCCCAAGGCGCACACCGACAGGCCGAACAGCAGGGTGAACAGCATCTGCGGGTTGGCGCCGGTCTGCCCGAAGGCATACAGCAGCACGGCCGAGCCGATGAAGGCACTGATCGCAACGGGCTTTCGGCCCACTCGGTCCGACAGGGCCGACAGGCCGAAGGAACCAACAAAGCCGCCGAAGCCGATGGCCGACACCACGTAGCCCATCTCCTGCGTGCCGAGCTTGAGCACATGCTCCAGGTAGATCGGCACCATCGCGCTGATGACGAAGATGCCGGCCATGGCGCACAGCACGGCCAGCGCGGCCAGCAAGACATTGCGCGAGCGCAGCAGCGTGCTCCAACGCGGCGCCGGGGCGGCGGCGGCCCCGGGTGCGCGTGCCGGCGGCGCATCGCCGCGCAAGGTGCGCGCGATCAACACCGCCACGGCCAACCCCGGCAGCGCCGACACCATGAACACCCAGTGCCATGACGGCAGCACCTGCAGCAGCTGCGTGGCAATGATGGGTGCGAAGCCCAGGCCGAGCAGCGAGAACATGCTCAGTTGCAGCCCCTGGTTGAAGCCGCGCCGCGCGGGCAGCGAGGCCTCGCCCGTGGCGGCGATGCTGGCGGGCGTGAACGCGCCTTCGGCCACGCMCATGACGGCACGGATCAACATCAGGCTGGCGAAGCCGCTGGCCAGGCCCGACAGGCCCGACAGCAGCGAGAACGCCACCATCGTCGTCACCAGGATGCGTTTGCGACCGATGCTGTCCGACAGCCGCCCCATCAGGATGGCCCACGCCCCCCAGGTGAGGCTGAGGACGCCGATCAGCGTGCCCAGCTGCTGGTAGTCCAGCCCCAGGTCTTTCATGATGTGCGGGAACAGCGGCGCGATGATCCAGCGGTCCAGCCCGACCAGGCCGAAGCCCAGCCCCATCAGCACGAGCGTCTTGCGCTCGTAGCCCGTGTCATGCGGGGGGTGTTGCATGTGTGTCTCCTCGGTGCGCGGGAGGGTCAGTAGTAGGTGGAGGCCAGGCCGCCATCCACCGGCAGGTTGACGCCGCTGACCCAGCGCGACTCGTCGGCGCACAGGAAGGCCACCACCGGCGCGACCTCGTCGGCCAGCGCGGGGCGCTTGATGCGGTGCGAGTCCTTCTGCACGCGCTCCTCGCCAAGCATCTGCACGAAGTCGCCGAGGATGGGCGTCAGCACGGGGCCGGGCGCGACGCAGTTCATGCGCACGCCGCTGCCCAGGAACCATTTCTGCGACTGGGTCAGGGTCCAGACGATCAGCGCTTCCTTGAAGTACTGGTAGCAGGTTTCCTGCGCCACCGGCTTCTTCGCGAGGAAGGCCAGGCCGGCCTCGAAGTTGGGCGTCTCGGCCAGGGCCTTGTGCAGGTCCAGCCGCACCGGCCACTCGGCACCGAGGATGGACGCGATGTTGACGATGGCGCCGCCCTGGGGAAGCCGCTCCATCGCGCGGGTGCACAAGTGACGCAGGCCCAGGTAGTTGACGCGGGCCACCAGGTCCACCGGCGCCGTGCCCGGCACGCCGGCGATGTTGCACAGCGCGTCGAAGCGCTCGGGCAGCTGCTTGAAGGCGGCATCGATGGCGGCCTGCTCGGACAGGTCGGCCTTGACGAAGCCGTCCAGCGTCAGCAGCGGCTCGTTGCGGTCCACGCCGATGACGCGGGCGCCCTTCAGGCGCAGGAAGCGCGCGGTCTCGGCGCCGATGCCGGAGCTGACGCCGGTGATGACGATGGTCTTGCCTTGGAAGTTCATGCTTGTCTCCTATTGGTTTGTTGTCGCGTTCAGAACGGAAACTGGGGCGGCGTGTCCTTGACGGTCAGCCACTGCCAGGTGCTGAACTGCTCCCAGTCCCCAGGGCCGCCATGCGAGTTGCCATTGCCGGCGATGCCGGGGCCGCCGAAGGGGTTGACGGCGTCGTCGTTGACGGTCTGGTCGTTGATGTGGACCATGCCGGCGCGCAGTTGGTTGCCCACCGCCAGGGCGCGGCCCACCGACTTGGAGATCACGCCTGCCGCCAAGCCGCCGTGGCCGGTGTTGGCCAGCGCCACGGCCTCCTCGTCGGTCTTGAAGGTGACGAGGTTGACGACCGGGCCAAAGGTCTCGTCATCGAAGGTCGGCATGCCGGGCTTGACGCCGGCCAGCACGGTGGGCTTGTAGAAGAGGCGGTCGTAGCTGCCACCGGYCAGCAGCTGGGCGCCGGCCTTGACGCTGGCCTGCACGGCGGCATGCACGCGGTCGCGCTGGCGCTCGTCGATCAGCGGCCCAAGGGCAACCTGGCCGGTCGCGCCGTCGCCCACCGGCAGGTGCTGGGCCTTGGCGACGAGGCGCTCGGTGATGGCCGGCGCGATGGATTCGTGCACCAGCACGCGGTTGCTGGCCATGCAGATCTGGCCTTGGTGCAGCCAGGCGCCCCAGGCGATGTTGCTGGCGGCGAGGTCGAGGTCGGCGTCGTCGAGCACGACGAGGGCATTGCTGCCGCCGAGTTCGAGCGAGACCTTCTTCAGGTGCCGGCCCGCCAGCTCGCCGATGCGGCGACCGACGCCGGCCGAGCCGGTGAAGGAGATCATCGCAACGGCCGGGTCGGTGACGAGCGCCTCGCCCACATCGGMACCGCCGGGCAGCACGTGCAGCAGGCCGGCGGGCAGGCCGGCGGCCTCGAAGACCTGGGCGATCATGAAACCGCCGCTGACCGGCGTGCGCGGATCGGGCTTGATGACGACGGCGTTGCCGGCGGCCAGCGCCGGGGCGACGACGCGCAGCGTCAGGATGAGCGGGAAGTTGAAGGGCGAGATGACGCCCACGACGCCCAGCGGCACGCGGCGGGCGATGGACATGCGACCCGGCGTGCTCGGCAAGACCTGGCCCTGGGCCTGCAGCGGCATGGCGGCCGCGATCTGGCAGAAGGCAATGGCCTCGCGGATCTCATGCTGGCCCTTGGGCAGGATGCCGCCGCTCTCGCGGGTCACGAACAGGGCGAGTTCGTCGAAATGCTGCTGGAACAGCTGGGCAGCGCGCAGGAACACGGCGGCGCGCTCGCGCGGCGGCATGGCGGCCCAGGC
>NZ_JBFULE010000490.1:0-3995 GCF_056400485.1 Roseateles sp. P5_B10 | reverse complement strand
TGAGCACCCCGCCCCGTCCTCCGCAGCAATACGAAGATTTCATGCGCCATGTGTTCGAGCATGGCGTGCAGAAAAGCGATCGCACCGGCACCGGCACGCGCAGCGTGTTCGGCCACCAGATGCGCTTCGACCTGGCTCTGGGCTTCCCGCTGGTCACCACGAAGAAGGTGCACCTGAAGTCGATCGTGCTGGAGCTGCTGTGGTTCCTGCGCGGCGACAGCAACGCCCGCTGGCTGCAGGAACGCGGCGTGACGATCTGGAACGAGTGGGCGCGCGAGGATGGCGACCTCGGGCCGGTCTATGGCGTGCAGTGGCGCTCCTGGCCGACGCCGGACGGTGGCCACATCGACCAGATCGCCGAGGTCGTGAAGCAGCTGAAAAACAACCCCGACTCACGCCGCATCATCGTCAGTGCCTGGAACGTGGCCGAGCTGTCCAAGATGGCGCTGATGCCCTGCCATGCGTTTTTCCAGTTCTACGTGGCGAACGGGAAACTGAGCTGCCAGCTCTACCAGCGCAGCGCCGACATCTTCCTGGGCGTGCCCTTCAATATTGCGTCATACGCGCTGCTGACGATGATGCTGGCTCAGCAGTGCGACCTTGCCTTGGGCGACTTCATCTGGACCGGTGGCGACTGCCACATCTACGACAACCACGTCGAGCAGGTGCAGACCCAGCTCGCCCGCGAGCCGCGGCCTTACCCGACGATGACAATCAAGCGCCGGCCGGCGTCGATCTTCGACTACGCGTTCGAGGACTTCGAGCTGAGCGGCTACGACCCGCATCCGGCGATCAAGGCGCCGGTGGCGGTATGAGCAAGATCACGTTGGTGGCAGCCGTTGCGAAAGACGGCGCGATCGGGCGCAACAACGCGCTGCTCTGGCACCTCCCCGAAGACATGGTGCATTTCAAGGCGCTGACCCTGGGCAAGCCCGTCGTCATGGGCCGCAAGACCTGGGACTCCATACCCCCGAAGTTCCGTCCACTCCCGGGCCGCCGCAATCTCGTCATCAGCCGTTCGGGGGCCGAACTGCCCGGTGCCGAGGTGTTTGCGAGCCTGAATGCCGCGCTGGCCGCCTGCCAGGACGCGCCCGAGGCCTGCGTCATCGGCGGCGGCGAGATCTACGCGCTGGCCTTGCCGCTGGCTGACAAGCTGGCGCTGACCGAGGTGGATGCCGTCTTCCCGGATGCGGACCGGCATTTCCCGGCCTGGCCGCGAGACCAATTCATCGAAGACCGACGCGAGCCGCACACCGGCGCCAACGGTCTTCGTTTCGATTTTGTTGACTACGTTCTCAAGGAGTAACCCCACATGTCCGGACACGGCTTCCACGTCCACGGCCCGCACGAGCACGAGCTGGAGCATGCGGCCCAGCACGATGCCAAGGGCTTTGCCGGCCAATTGGCCGTCATCACCGCCATCCTGGCCACCCTCGGGGCCGGCTTCTCCTACATGGGCGGTGCGACGCAGGCCAATGCCGGCATCCTGAAAAACGACGCGGCCATCAAGAAGACCGAGGCCGGCAACCAGTGGAACTACTACCAGTCCAAGAGCAGCAAACAGAACCTCGCGGAGCTCGCGCTGGAGCTGAGCCCTAGCGAAGAAGCCAAGACCAAGTACCGCGACAAGGTTGCTCGCTACGAGAAGGAAAAGGCCGAGATCAAGGAGAAGGCCGAGGCGCTGGAAGCCGAGTCCAAGCATTTCGACGAGAAGAGCGAGGCGCAGCTGCACATGCATCACCGCTGGGCCCAGGCGACGACCGCGCTGCAGGTATCCATCGCGCTGGCCGCCATCGCGCTGCTGACCAAGCGCCGCTGGATGGAATGGGCCACCATCGCCGCGGGCGGCATCGGCATCGTGCTGGGTGGATTGGCCGCGGCGCACATCTGACGCCGCCCCAGGACGCCCGGCATGCTCCACCGCATCGACGAAGAGATCACCTTCCGCAAGCTGGAGATCCTGCTGGCCTTCATGGAGAGCGGCAATCTCGCGCGCGCCGCCGAGCGGCTGGGCATCAGCGCGGTCAGCGTGCACCGGGCACTACATTCGCTGGAGACGGGTACGCGCTGCAGCCTGTTCCGGCTGGAGGGCCGCAACCTGCAGCCCAATGACGCGGCCCACGCACTGGCCGACGTGGCCCGCGAGGTGCTGCAGGCCATGGCCCACGGCATCCGCTCGACGCGCGAGATCGCCGGCTACGCGGCCGACCGCATCCGCATCGGCTCGCTGTACTCGCTGACCAGCGGCACCGTGCCGGCCCTCATCATGGCGCTGCGCCTGCGCAAGCCCGACATCCAGACCGAGCTCGTGCTGGGCTCCAACAGCGACCTGCTGCGCAAGCTGCGTGACGGCGCCGTGGACGCGACGGTGATGGGCTTTCCCGAGGGCGCGGCCGACGTCGAATCGCAGCTGCTGTTCGAGGACGAGATCTTCTTCGCCGCACCCGCCGACTCGGCCTACGCCCGCCAGACCGAGGTGGACTTGGGCGCCTGCGCGGACGAGCGTTTCGTGTCGCTGAACGAAGGCTATGTGACGCGCGACCGCTTCGTCGAAGCCTTCCAGGTGGCGGGCTTCGAGCCCAACGTCGTCATGACCACCAGCGACATCTTCTCGCTGATGAACCTGGTGGGCGGCGGCATCGGCTGCACGCTGCTGCCCGGGCGCGTGCGCGGCGTGCTGCCGCGCAGCGTCTGCCTCGTGCCGCTGGCGGCGCGCTATCAGATGCGGCAGAAGATCAGCGTCGTCTTCCTGCGCACGCGGGAGCGTGACCCCAACCTGCTGTCGCTGCTGGCCGCCTGCCGCAGCCACACGGCGGAACTGGAAGCCAACCTCCCGCCGCCGTTGACGCCGGGGCACGGTGGGTAGGGACTACCGCCCACCGAGACGGCACGCTTCTCAAGAACCTTCGATCAATCGACCAGCGCCTGCAGCGCCTTCAGGTCCAGCTGCTGCAGCACGCGCTGCATCGGTTCGGTGAAGATGTCGCCGCCATTCACGGCCACCTTCAGCATCTGCGGCCGGCCAGGGTGGCTGCGGTCCCATGGAAAATCCGGGTCGGGCTTGACCAAGCGCGGGTAGCGGTCCAGCGGCACAGCGGCGTCGTGCAGCCCGTTCAGGCCCAGCAGCGCAGGCGCAGCCAGTTGCTGCGGCGACAGGCCGGCGCGCCAGGCCTCGACGCGGCGAAGCATGGTCTGCAGCGGGTTGGCGTCGACACCGGCGGCTGCCTTGCGGCGGGCCGTGCGTGCCTCGGCTTCGCGGGTGGCTCGCAGTTGGTCGCGCAACTCGACAGTCATCTTTTCGGCCGCGGCCGGGTCCACCTTGCGCAGGCCGGCGGTCACCTTCTGCACCTGGGCTTCGTCAAAGGCCTCGCGCGCGGCAGTGTCGCCCTCGGCCGRCAGGCCCGCGCGGGCGCTGCTGTCCTCCTGCATGCGGCGCTTCAGGTCGCGCAGCGTGAAGTCCACGTACTCGGCGGTGGTCACCGCCACCCAGGGCAGGCGGCCACCGCGCGTGAACACCAGCTGATGGCCGCCGTACAGCGTGTAGCTGTTGAGTTGCCCGGTGGCGGGCAGCTCTCGCCAGGCCTGCAGCTGTTCGTCGCGCAACTCGGCATGGGGCGACTCGAAGAAGCTGGTGGGCGCGTTGATGGCCACCACCACCGCGGCCATCGGCCCGAGACGGTCGGCCTTTGGGTTGACGTCGCAGCGGCCGGGCAGCCACATGCTTTCGCGGTGGTCGCGCAGCAGCAGGCTGCCGCTGCGCGCGGGTGCGTCCCATTGGCCACCCACCTGCCAGCTGCTGCGCAGCCGCGTGCGCGGCAGCTCGTGCAGTTCCCGCTGGGCATGGAGGATCGCGTTGACCCGTTGCAGCGCCTGCCGCATCGGGGCGACGGCGGGGTCGGTGACGCGGCGCTGGTCCGCCGTGGTGGGGTGCTCCGCATCCACCCAGCAGTCGATGGCAGCGGCGGCGGGCGGCGGCACGGCCAGCAGCGCCAACG
>NZ_JBFULE010000489.1:0-4000 GCF_056400485.1 Roseateles sp. P5_B10 | reverse complement strand
TCTCCAGCGTGCCTTCGAACAGCGAGAGTTCGTGCTCCGAGGCGAGGTAGTGGTGGCGGTAGCGCAGGCCCAGCTCGGGGTAGCGCTCGGCGGCCAGGCCGGGCACGGCATGCTCGAGGGCATCGCGCAGGCCCAGGCCGATGACATAGCGGCAGTTCTCGAACCCGGGCTCGGGCAGGCCCAGGTCAACGGCGGCGCGCTGGATGCAGCGGGCGATCAGCGCCGTGGAGTCAAACAGGGTGCCGTCCCAGTCGAAGGCGATCAGGTCGAATTGTTGCGGGCGGGAAATCATGAAGGGATTGTCGATGTTCGGGCTTTCGCCTTGAGACTCAGGGGCGCTCGACTTGGCGCAAGCGAGATGCATAACCGGGGATCGGCTCCAGCCGGCAAGGCTGACGGGCGCCTTCGGCGGCCGGTTCGGTGAACAGCCGGACTGCGGGCGATTCGAGTGTCACGCCGGCCTCAAGCAGGATGTCCCAGATGGCTTCGTAGCGCGCTGCCACATCGGCCGCATTGCCAGTGCAGAAGGCTTCCCTCAGCACCGCGGCGACGGGATTGCAGCTGACGGGAGAACCCTTCGGCTGATATGGCATGGTGGCACCGCGCGCCCAGCTTGCGAAATGCGGCCTCCACGCCTCGAATTGCTCCTGATCCCCGCCTGCTTCCCAGAAGGCTGCCATGACGAAGCAGCCCTTGGCTGGCCCGGCGGCTTCGATGAGCCGGTCAAAAGCATCGAGCTGGCCTTGCTGGGTCGCCACGCCCAACAGCCAATGCGGCCCAGGCCCGCCCAGGATCATTGGCTGCTCACCGAAGTAGGACATCACCTCGGGTTCGCGCAATCGCTGCTCGATCACCGCCCACGGCAGGCCGCCAGCAGCCAATTCGTGCGCATGGCCGGCTCGCTCTTGGAGCGTCAAAGGCGCCAGGCCCCAGCGCTGCCGAAATCGCTCCACCTCGGCGTCCTCGGCACGCGCCCAGAGCTGAAGCAACCACCAACGCCGAGTTTGCATCGACGCATCCCGCAGGGACTGCTCGGCCAACCAATGGTAGAGCTCCGGATGCCGCGTACAACCGGGCCCTGCGCAAACAGCCGCGACCGCCAGAGGCATTGCGAGGCCCGACCTGCCCTGCTTGGACAAGCGCTGCCAGAAGGCCGGCATCCTCGGCTCGGCGCCCTCGACGTATTGCCCCATTGCCTCGGCCCAGGCGAATGCCTGCGATCCCGCTCGCAGGTCGCACCAAACGTCGTCGGCGGCGCCCACATCCGCCAACAGCGTGTCGCGGTGCCGGGGGCGGGCCTGCCCATTGCGCAACGGCTTCATCTCGACCGCCAGCTTCAGCCCCAACTGCTCCATCCGCTTCTGGACTGTTGCCACGCGGCGCTTGGCCAGCGCCGTCTGCGCTCTCTTGGCCGGCGACAAGTGCAGGGCCAGCTCGTTCGCCGGGCACTGCGCGGCACGCACCGCCAACTCGTTCAGGGCGACAAGGCCGTCGCGTGTCAGTCGATCGGTGCGCGCTTCGAATTGCAGGGGAATGGGCGCAGGCGGCATGATCGTCATGGCGGCCACCCACGAGCCGCCCAGAGAGGCCGCGACGATGAAGGCCGCCCGGCCCAACCGCTCAAGCGCCCGCCACAACTTCATGCGGCACTGTCCACCAGGCTTCGGCAATCGGCAGGCAATGGCGCCTCGCAGGTCACCGTCTCCCCCGTCGCCGGATGCTGGAACTGCAGCTTTCGCGCATGCAAGAACATGCGGTCGAACTTGGCACGCCCGCGCGCCAGCTCGCGATTTCGCTCGAAGTCGCCGTACTTGGGGTCGCCGACGATGGCGTGACCGGCCTGCTGCAGGTGGACGCGGATCTGGTGGGTGCGGCCGGTCTTGATGGTCACGTCCAGCAGGCTGAAATGCGGCGTGCGCTGGACGACCTTCACCAGGCTGATCGACCGCTTGGCGCCTTCCTCATCCGCCTTGCCCGGCCTCACCCAGCGCTCGCCGTCGCCGCCGACGAACTTGACCAGCGGCACGTCGATGACCTTGAGCTTGGCCGGCCAGTCGCCCCAGACCAGGGCGGCATAGGTCTTGCCCGTCTCGCGCTCGCGCAGCTGATCCTGCAGTGCCACCAGCGCGCTGCGCTTCTTGGCGATCATCAAGAGGCCGGAGGTTTCCTTGTCGAGGCGGTGCACCAGCTCCAGGAACTTGGCCGTCGGCCGCGAGCGGCGCAGCGCCTCGATGACGCCGTAGCTGACGCCCGAGCCGCCATGCACCGCCACGCCGGCCGGCTTGTCGATGACAAGCAGGTGCTCATCCTCGAACACCACCGGAAACTCACGCGCCGGCGCCTCGGGMTGAGCCGGGCGCTCGGGCAGGCGTACCGGCGGGATGCGCACCTCGTCACCAATTTCCAGCCGGGTGTCGGCCTGGGCCCGGCCTTTGTTGACCCTCACTTCGCCGGCCCGGATGACGCGGTAGACGTGGGTCTTGGGCACACCCTTGAGTTCGCGCAGCAGGAAGTTGTCCAAGCGCTGCCCGGCGGAGCCTTCGTCCACCGTGACCCGGCGCACGGCTGGCGCCGTGGCAGGGGTTTGCGTGGTGTCGGGTGGCACTTGGCCTACCCCTATAATCCTTTTCACCACGTTGCTGCCGTAAGTATTTGATTTGTTTGATTTTAGCGGCGGTAACGTGTGGCCGACGGGGCACAGCCCTGGCGGCCACAGGCGATGCAACGCGAAAGACGGCCGGCAGGTTTCCTCCCCGAGTGAGTGAACGGCCCGCTGCCCGACGCGGCAGAGCGATGACACAAGAACCCGCGAGCCCCGCTGCCCTTGATTGTTTCAAGGAACCCGGCGCCCGCAGACAACAAGGTTTCCATGGCGACAGAGCACCTGGCCTTCGGGCCGCGCGAGCTGTCACCAGCGTCCAGCAGCCCATGCAGATGAGCATGCCCCTCCCCCCACACGCACCTCTGCGGCCCCGGCTAGATCCCGGTGTGGCCGCCCTGCCCCGGCTTGTTGCCGGGCGGGTGCGCGCGGGAGCCGGCGGCTCGGCTCGCATGACCGCTGCTGCGGCGCACGCGCCAACGCCAACTGCGCGCTGACCCCCACGGTCGGCCGCGCTTTCGGTCCAGGGCGATTCCTTCCTCGGTTCTCGAGTCATTGCCCGTGCATCTTTAGCCGCCAGCGCTTTGGCTTGGCGGCGCGATGAACGTGCGCGTTTCGCGGCGGCTGACAAGCCGCCCGGCGCGAGAGGAGTGATGACATGAAACGCATGCTGATCAATGCGACGCAGCCGGAAGAGCGGCGCCTCGCGATCGTTGATGGCCAGAAGCTGCTGGACTTCGAGACCGAAATCGAAGGCCGCGAGCAGCGCAAGGGCAATATCTACAAGGCCGTCGTGACGCGGGTCGAGCCCTCGCTCGAAGCCTGCTTCGTCGACTACGGCGAGGACCGCCACGGCTTCCTGCCGTTCAAGGAAATCTCGCGCCAGTTCTTCCGCGAGGGCACCGACGTCAAGAACGCGACCATCAAGGACGCGATCAAGGAAGGCCAGGAGCTGCTGGTCCAGGTCGAGAAGGAAGAGCGCGGCAACAAGGGCGCGGCGCTGACCACCTTCGTCAGCCTGGCCGGCCGCTATCTGGTGCTGATGCCCAACAACCCGCGCGGCGGTGGCGTTTCGCGCCGCATCGAGGGCGAGGACCGCGAGGAGCTGAAGGAAAATCTCGACCAGCTCGAGTACCCCAAGGGCATGTCCCTGATCGCACGCACCGCCGGTATCGGCCGCACGGCGCCCGAGCTGCAGTGGGACTTGAACTACATGCTCAAGCTCTGGACCGCGATCGATGACGCGGCCAAGGGCGGCAAGGGCGCCTACCTGATCTACCAGGAATCCAGCCTGGTCATCCGCGCGATCCGCGACTACTTCACGTCGGACATCGGCGAGATCCTGATCGACACGGACGACCTGTACGAGCAGGCCAGCCAGTTCATGAACCACGTGATGCC
>NZ_JBFULE010000488.1:0-4016 GCF_056400485.1 Roseateles sp. P5_B10 | reverse complement strand
GGGCGGCAATGGTCAGCGAGGTGKTGTGGTTCTGCGAATGCGGATCCAGCGTCAGGATGTCGTTCTGCGCGGCCCAGCGCAGCGGGGCCGCGCTGGCGGACAGGGCGGCAAACAGCCCGCAGGCCAGGGCCGTGAGAACGCCATGTCGCGCCCTCACTTGATGGTGGTGTAGCGAGCCTCGAAATAGTCGTTCGAGCGGTGGATGGTCTCGACGCTCGGCTTCATCGCCCAGGGCCGGATCTGGTGGTGGATGGGCACGAAGAGGTATTCGTCGCGGATGCGCAGCAGGGCTTCCTTGATGAGGGCGTTGCGCTTGGGCACGTCGGGCTCGAACTTGATCTTCTGGATCAGGCCATCGAGCGTCGCGTCGCTGACCTTGCCGAAGTTGAAGTTGCCGTCCGCGCCGTTGGTGCGCGTGTGGCCCCAGGCCTGCATGCCGTAGAGGGCGTCATACGTGGAGACGCCCCAGCCCAGCATGTAGAACGGCGACTCGCCGCGCTGGAAGGTCTGGCTGTGGGTGGAGAAGGGCTGGGCGATGAGGCGCACCTTGACRCCGATCTTGGCCCACATCGACACCGCCGCCTGGCAGACCTGCTCGTCGTTGACGTAACGGTTGTTGGGGCAGTGCAGCGGCACCTCGAAGCCCTGCGGGTAGCCGGCCTCGGCGAGCAGCTTGCGGGCCTTGTCGAGGTCGGGCTTCAGCGGCGTGTCCAAGGCCGCGTCATAGCCATTCACACCCGGCGCGATCATCAGCGCTGCCGGCACCGACAGGCCGCGCATGATGCTGCGCTTGATGGCCTCGCGGTCCAGGGCCAGGTTCATGGCCTCGCGCACTTTTCTGTCCTTGAAGGGGTTCTTGCCCTTCACATTGGACTCGCGCAACTCCTCGCTGCCCTCATCCATGACGAAGAAGACGGTGCGGATCTCCGAGCCTTCCAGCAGCCTGACCTTGCCTTCTTCCTTGAGCTTGAAGAAGTCTTGCGGCGGCAGGTCGGTGACGATGTCGACGTCACCCGACAGCAGGGCCGCCACACGCGTCGGCGGAGACTTGATCGGCAGATAGCTCAGCTCGGTGACATTGCCCGGGTTCTTGTCCCACCAGTCCTTGTTGGCCACCATCTTGACGGCCTGGTCGGGCTGCCAGCTCACCAGCTTGTAGGGCCCGGTGCCATTGGCATTGCGGCTCGCGAAGTTCTCTTCCTTGGCCTTGTAGTCCTGCGTGTTGGTCGTGTTGTTCTTGGTTGACCAGACCTTGCTCATGATGGGGAAGCTGATGATGTTCTGCAGCAGCATCGGCGTCGGCGCCTCAAGGATGAAGTCGACGGTGTGGTCGTCGATCTTCTTGACCTCCTTGATGCCCGAGACATAGGTCTGCTTGGTGCCCTGGGGCTGGGTGATGCGGCCGAAGCTGAAGACGACGTCGTCGGCCGTGAAGGGCGAGCCGTCATGGAACTTGACGCCCTTGCGCAGGTCGAAGCGCACCTGGGTCTGGGAGAGGTAGGTCCACTTGGTCGCCAGCGACGGCTCGGGGCGGTACTCCTTGCTCAACCGCGTCAGCCCCTCGTAGATGTGCGTGCCGATGGCGTTGGAGGTGTTGTGGTCCTGCGAGTGCGGGTCCAGCGTCAGGATGTCGTTTTGTGCGGCCCAGCGCAGTGGGGCGGCAGTGGCCACTCCCAGCGTCAGTGCGGCCAGCAGGGGCAGGAGTCGGAGCAGAGATTTCATGCGGCTTTCCTTGAGAATGGCAGGACGGCAGAAGCCAAAAATACTAGCCGCGACCCCGGGGGTGCCGGCTACGGTTTTCCCTCGGGTTCTAGTGAGCAATCGCAACCGGCACCCGCGGCGATCCAGCGCTTCACCAGCCAGCCGCCCAACTTCCCGATGAAGCCGCTCGGTTGCGCCGCTAGTGCGCCGCACACATAGCGTGCGCCGTCCCAGCGCAGTGCGACGCATGCACCTTTGAGGCGCCGGCTCAGCACGACGCCGAGCGGGCAGGGCTCGGCCAGGCAGCAGACGCCGCAGCCGTTGCAAGCCTGGCCGAACGCGGGCTTGGGCGGCGCGTCGGGGTGGATTTGGATGATCCGTGTCTGGCCCATGGGTTGAATCATGGGCCAGAAGATGGCCCGGACCGCAGCGCCTGCCGCAATCGGCTTGCCACCTCGCTCGCCTGTTCGGTCCTGACATTGGTGAAGCCGATCAACAGGCCCTGGCCGGCCTCGTGCTGCACGGCATGGGCGGACAGCGCCGACGGCGCCAGGCCCTGAGCGCGGGCGCGCAGGACCAGGCCGGTGTCCGGCTCGTGTCCGGGGAAGCGGGCCAGCAGCGTGAGGCCGCCCTCGGGAGCCGCCAGCGCGATGCCGTTGCCGAACTCAGCTTGGAGAGCGCGGGTCAGCGCCACGCTGCGTTCGGCATAGCGAAGCCGCATGCGGCGCAGGTGCCGGGCGTAGTGGCCACCGGCCATGAAGGCGGCCAGGGCGGCCTGTTCCTGTTGGGCATGGCCGCGGTGGGACAGTTCGCAGGCGGCGGCCGTGGCCTCGACCCAGGCCGCGGGTGCGACGAGATAGCCCAGCCTCAGCCCGGGGAACAGCGTCTTGCTGAAGCTGCCGGCATAGAACACCCGGTCGCGCCGGTCGACGCTTTTCAGTGCTGCCGGTTTGCGGCCGACGTAGTGGAATTCGCTGTCGTAGTCATCTTCCAGCACCCAGGCGTCGGCGGCCTGGGCCCAGTCGAGCAGCGCCTGGCGGCGTTGGAGTGACAGCGCCACGCCCAGCGGRCTCTGGTGGCCAGGCGTGACGACGGCGAGCCGGGCGGCCGGGTGGTATTGCCGGGCATAGGCCACGTCCAGGCCGGCCGCATCGACCGGGATGAAGGTCAACTGCAGTTGCGCCGCTTCCAGCGCGCGCCGGGCGAAGCGGTAGCCGGGATCTTCGAACCAGACTTCCGTGCCAGGCGGCGCCACCAGGCCGACGACCAGTTGCTGCGCGGCCTGGTAGCCGGCCGTGACGAAGACCTGAGTGGGGTCGCACGCAATGCCGCGCGACACCAGCAGGTAGGCCGCGATGGCGGCGCGCAGTTCCGGCAGGCCGCGCGGGTCGGGGTAGCAGAAGCGCTGCGCGTCCAGACGCCGTGCCGCGCCGGCCGTCAGGCTGGCCCAGAGCGTGCGTGGGAACAGGTCCAGCGCCGGCAGGCCGCCGCGAAAGGGCCAGAGGTAGTCGTCGGGCAGCATGAAGGCCGCTACCTGCGCGATCGCGGGCGTCGCGCCCGCCACCAGGCTGCCCGGCTTCAGGTCAGGCGCCACCACGGTGCCGGCAGCACCGCGCCCAAGGATGCAACCCTCGCCGGCCAGCCGCCCATAGGCTGCGTCAACGGTGCCGCGGGCCACATTCAACTGGGCGGCCAGGCTGCGCGTGGACGGCAGGCGCTCGCCCGGCGCCAGCCGCCCGTCGGCGATGGCCTCACGGATGCGCTGGTAGACCTGGTCCTGCAACGGTTGGGCCGACGCGGTTTCGAGGCATAGCGCATCCAGCGGGGAGAGTGATGGCGGTGCGCTCATGGCCCAGTCAATTCGCGCGGATTTGGCTCTGTTGGATCGGGCCATTCTCCGGGAGAGTCTGGGTCATGGACACGCAGCTTCGATCCTCCACCGCCGACATGGGCGCCAGGGCACCGCTCTCCGCGGCCCGGCAGGCCCTCGCACTCGCGCCGGCCCTCGCGGCGATGAGCTACCCGTTCTGGCTGCGGGCCTTCCATGCCGTCGGCCCGCAATGGCCTCTCGCGGCGCTGCCGCTGCTGGCCGCCTTCGCGATGCCACTGGTCGCCGCGCTGCTGTGGCTGCGCGCGGCCCGCGCGGCGCCCCGCTCGGTCTTCGAACTCCGGGCGCGCCGACTGGCCCTGCTGGGCGTCGCGGCGCCGCCGCTGTTCGTGTTCTGCGCCTTCCTGTTGGGCGTGCTGGGCCGCCCGATCTCCGAGCCGCTGGCTTGGGTGGCCGCATGGTTGGCCGCTGGCCTGTGGGCGTGGGC
>NZ_JBFULE010000487.1:0-4017 GCF_056400485.1 Roseateles sp. P5_B10 | reverse complement strand
GCCACCGAGCCGTTGCCGCATTGCAGCGACTCGGCCGAGCAGTAGCGGTCGCAGCCCCAGCAGATGCGCCCGGGGTTGGCCGGCCGGATCGGGAACTTCCTGCTCACGCGAACGCCTCTGCGGCCTCCGGCATGTGGGGGAAGCCGGCCGCGCCGCGCAGCCGATGCACCGGCCGGACCATGAACACCGTGCGATCACGCCCGCGTTCCAGCAGCAGCGAGCGCACGCGCGCCTGCCACAGCTCGCCGAGGTCTTTCTCGTCCTGAGGCGCCGCCTTGCCGGAGGCGAGAAGCGCCACCAGCACATCCAGTTCCGCCTGTCCCGGCAGGGAGGTCGTGTCCACGCCCACGTCCACGGCGGCCTGCGTGTCGAGCCGGGTGAAGCGCAGCGCCAGCACCAGGTCGGGCTTGCTGCGGATCAGGCCGGCCCGRCTGAAGCGCCCACCCAGGCCCTTGAAGCCGGACCCACCCGCCGCACCCGTGAGCATCTGCACCACCGTTGCGACGACACCGGTCCCCCCGGAGCGCGCATCGTCGCGGAACTCCACCTTGATGCCGCCGCGCTGCGGCAGGCCGTCCGGGTAGAGCTGCTCCAGCGCCAGCCAGGTCAGCCAGTAGGCCGACGCGACGGCCACGCAGGAATGGCCCGTCAGCCGCACGGCGTCGGCGAAGCCGTAGTCGAGGATGCCGTCCTCGGCGCAGCCCAGCACGCGGGCCAGCGGGTCTTGCATCCTGAGGCGGGGGACTTGGTCGAAGTAGGCGGGCAGTTTCATGTTGGTTCTCGTTGAGTTCAGCCGGGGCGGCCATCGACGCGGGGGCGGGACAGCACCGGCCAGTAGCGCACTGCGTACAGGCCAAAGCCCGCCGACCACAGCAGCGCCGAGGCCAGGGCCGCGTGGACGATCTGGGCAGGCGCAATCAAAGGCAGAAGCACGCGCACGGCGGCCGCGGCGGCAACCAGCAGATAGCAGGCGACCTCGAAGCGGTCAGCCCTCAAGGGCCGCCCGGTGTGGCCGCGCGCGGTGCGGGTCATCATGCCGATGACGAGGCCGCCGACGGCGCCCACGGTGAGCGCATGCGTGGCCAGCGACGGCATCAGCCAGCCGGCTTCGGCCAGCATGCGCAGCAGCAGGTGTACGGGCACCCACAGGTAGGCCAGGTGCAGCACCCACACGAGGGGTGCGCGCAGCGTGCGCCAGGGCCGCCACAGCGCCCAGCGCCAAGCATGGGCGGCACCCGCGGTGGCCGCGAGGGCGGCCAGCGGCCAGCCGTGCAGGCCCACCGCGTCGGCAGCGAGCAGGGCCAGCACGCCGCCGAGCGCCGCCTTCTCGGCCCAGGCGTTGCGGCTCGCGCCCGCGCCCGGCACGCCGTTGTTCGTGAACATCGGGATGACGCGCCCGCCCATGACGGCCAGGATGAAGAGCACCACGTCCAGCGCAACCTGGATGCCTAGCCAGCCGGGCACCGCGACGACGCCGAACTGCGCCAGGTGCACGCTGCCAGCGGCGAGCGCCAGCAGCGCGAGCAGGCCGATGAAGAAGTAGTTGCGCCGGCTGCCAGCCTTCACGAAAGGCACGGCCAGGCTGATGGCCGCGGCCAGCGGGAAGGCAACGTTGGCAGCGGCAGCGGCCAGCGCAAAAGGCGTCAACACCAGCACGCGCGCGGCGATCCAGAGCGCGGCCAGCGCGGCAAGCTTCCAGCCGGTAGGCGTGGGCAGGTTGGTCCAGTTGCGGCCGGCCGTGAACAGGAAGCCGACGATGACGGCCAGCGTGAAGCCGAACAGCATCTCGTGGGCATGCCAGATCGGGCCGGCCAGATAGGCGTGGCCCAGCAGACCCGAGAACTGCAGCGCCCACAGCGGCACGGACAGCGCGGCAAACACGCTGGCCAGCAGGTAAAAGGGCCGAAAGCCTAGCGCGAACAGCGCAAAGCCCGCGGGCGCGGCCGGCGGAGGCTCATCGATTCTCAGCAAGGGCATCATGTGTTGGTTTCCGTTGAGCTCGCCAGGCGATGGCTGCTCCGGCCAGCGTCAGCACGAAGGCAGCGATGGCCAGCGCGTTGCCGGTCGCGCCTGCGGCCGTCATTCGGGCGTCGAACAAGCCGCCAAAGAGACGCACGGCCAGCGACGCATGCAGCAGCGCCAGCGGCACATAGAAGGGCCAGCCGAACGCCAGCTTCACTCGGGCGACGGCGGGGAGGATGACCGGGGCATGGCCGAACACCATGCTGAAGACGAAGCCCAGCGCGAGGCCATGCATGGCGGCGTCGCGCCATGGCAGGCCGAGCGCCGTGCCCGCCCAGGCCAGGCCGGCAACGGCCAGCCAGAAGTAGCCGGTGAGCAGGCACAGGGCCATGTAGCGGCTCAGCCCCGCGGCGCGGACCGTGCGGCGTGCGATGTCGAACACCGCGAGCCAACTGGCGAGCGCTGCCAGAGACAAGCCATACAGCAGGCCGCCCACGTCCGCGACAAGGCCGGACAACACCGCGCCACAGGCCGCCACGGCCAGGATGGCAAGCAAGGCCGGGCCGGCGCCGGCATGGCGGCGCATCAGCCGCGTCATCTCTAGCCGCTCGGCGGCGATGGTGAACACGAGGAAGCAGAACCACAGCGGCACCACGGCGCCGGCCATCAGGCCGAGCGCGTGCAGCAGGCTGCCGGCCGCCCAGGCTACTGCGCCGGCGAGCAACAGCAGCGTGTGCGCGGCCCGCTGCCGCCTGACCACGGCCAGGTTCACGCCGACAAAGGCCAGCGACGCGCCCACCGCCAGCCATGCGCCCAGGCCTGGCGCGCCGGAGAGCATCACCAGGCCCGCAGCGCCCGAGACGAGCGGGCCGGCAAAGGCTGCCGGATGCTTCAAGGCCACGGCGCGCTCGATGCCGATGACGGTGCCCATGAAGGCGCAGATCATCAGGAAGGCATGGGCGGCGACGGCGGCGCTCGCCACGGGCACGGCGACACCGGCGCGCACCAAGCCGCCGGCAATGCCGGCCACCATGGCCACCACCGCGAGGCCCGCGAAGGCCAGTCGCGGCAGCAGACCCGGAGCGCGTCGCATCCCCTGCCCTACCAGCCCATGAAGGCTTTGGCCCGGTCGCTCATGCGATCGGTCGTCCAGGGCGGCTCCCACACCACCTCGACATGGATGCGCTGGTCGGCCGGCACGACCTTGTCGAGCTCGGTGCAGGCGTCGTCGACGATGACGTCCACCACCGGGCAGGCGGCCGAGGTCATGGTCAGCAGCACCTTGACGCGCTCGGCCTCGACGGTCACGCCGTAGACCAGGCCGACATCGACGATGGACATCGCCACTTCGGGGTCCACCACGCGGCGCAGCGCCGCCAGGATGGGTTGCCGAAGTTCCTCCGGCCCTTCGTAGGGATAGGCCATGCCCGTCATGGCGCCGCCCTCGCCGGCGCCATGAAGTGCAGCAGCTGTACCAGCTGCTGACGGTTGGCCGTGATGTCGGCCAGCGTGTAGCGGTCCAGCACGGCGTGAAAGGCCTGCACCGCCTCGCCCAGCACGCCCTTGAGCCGGCAGTGGCTGACGATGGCGCAATGGCTGGCCTCGGCCGAGAAGCACTCGGCCGGCAGGGCCTGGCCCTCGGTGTCACGCACCACCTCGCCGATGCGGATCTGCGCCGCCGGCCGGGCCAGCGTGAGGCCGCCGCCCTTGCCGCGCACGGTGCTCACCCAGCCGCGCTTGGCCAGGTGGTGCACGACCTTGGTGAGGTGGTTGGCCTTCACGTCGAAGGCCGCGCAGATCTCGCCCACCGTGGCCCGCCGGTCGGGCTCGGCGGCCAGGAACATCAGCACGCGCAGGCTGTAGTCGGTGAAGGCGGTGAGTCTCATCTTTCAATCCTTTCAGCGCCCACGGGCCGGGGCGGCGCCTGCAGGCAGGCGGTCCGCCGCGGGGCGGCGCAGCAGGTACAGCGCATACACGGCCAGGAAGACGCTGCCCGCGGCGAACACGATGTCACCCGGCACACGCAGCCACACCAGCGTCTCCATCACCTTGGAG
>NZ_JBFULE010000486.1:0-4022 GCF_056400485.1 Roseateles sp. P5_B10 | reverse complement strand
GGCCGACGTCGATCAGCTGCTGGTAGTTCATTTCGGGCTTACCCATACCTGCCAAGTCTGCCAGCTTGTTCCCCACTGGCCCTGACCAGAGACTGCCCTCCCGTTCGAATCACACGACACAGAGGAGCCGTCCATGCCAACCCTGATCCAGTTGCCCGAAGGCAGCGTCTGCTGGCCGGTGGCCGCGCTGTCCAGCGCCGCCCAGGATGTCCGCCACGCCCGGACCCAGGTGCACCGCGTGCGCCGCGACGAGCACCGCGTCAGCGGCTCGACGCGTTGGGAGCGCTGCTATGCCGACGCCTGCGCCTGGGTGGAATGGGACTGGGTCGAGATCAACGAGGGCACCGTCGCGCAGGCCGATCCGCTCAATGTGCGCTCCAACGTGCTGCTGCTGGACGCCCGCGGCCGCCCGCTGCTGTCGTCGCGTCGCCGCGCGACGTTGGCGACGCTGGTGTATCTGCTGCCCTGGCAGGGCCCAGTGCTGGACAAGCTGAGGATGGACGAACCTTCGCGCCGCAAGGCCGTTGCGGAGCAGCGCCTGGCCGCTTGAACACTGGTGACAGCGCGGGGCACCGGCTTTGCGCAGAATCGAGGGCTTCATCGCTTGAAGCCGCCGCCATGAGTTCTCCCTCCCCCGAAGCCGTCCTTTCCCAATGGCAAGCTGACGAGGCCGCGCTGCGCACGCGRCAGCAGGGTGAAACCGGCCTGGCTTCGCGGGCCATGCTGGCTGGCAAGACCGGCCTGCAACAGATGCAGGCCATGCTGGATGGCCTGGCACCCCGGCCACCGATCAGCGAGACGCTGGACTTCCTGCTGATCTCGGTGGAGGACGGAATCGCCGTCTTCCAGGGGCGACCACAGTTCAAGCACTACAACCCGCTCGGCAGCGTGCACGGCGGCTGGTTCGCGACGCTGCTCGATTCCGCCCTGGGCTGCGCGGTGCACACGACCTTGCCGGTGGGCCGCGGCTACACGACGCTGGAGTTCAAGATCAACCTCGTGCGCGCGCTGAGCGACAAGGTGCCCTTCGTACGCGCCATCGGCAAGGTGGTGCACCGCGGCCGCCAGGTGACGACGTCGGAGGCGACGCTGGTCGGCCACGACGGCAAGCTCTACGCCCACGCCAGCACCACCTGCCTGTTGTTCGACCTGCCGAGCTAGACGCGCTCGAGCTTTTGGTGCGGCAGCGGCGGCAGCCGTACCGTGATCGCATCGCCCGGCTTCACGGCACCGCCGGCCAGCACGATGCTCATGATGCCGGCCTTGCGCACGACCTCGCCGTCGGCATCGCGGTCGACGACGGCCTTCAAGAGGCCAGCCTCGAAGTTCTCGATCTGCGGGCAGGGATTGCGCAGGCCGGTCACCCGCAGCACGACCTCGGCGCCGATGCGCAGTTCGGTGTCGCGCGGCAGTGCGAGCAGGTCGATGCCGCGGGTCGTGAGGTTTTCGCCCATCTGGCCGGGCTGCACGCCGAAGCCGCGGGCGGCGAGCTCGTCGAAGAGCTCGCCCTGGATCAGGTGGACCTGGCGCAGATTGGGCTGGGTCGGGTCCACGGCCACGCGCGAGCGGTGCTTGACCGTCACGCCGCAATGGGCGTCGCCTTCGACGCCCTGCCCTGCGATGAAGCGCAGCTCGCCTCTAGCGAACTTGGAGAATCTGTGCGTTGCGCTGGACCAGACGGCCGCGACGACCGCCAGCGTCATGCGCGCAGTGCCGCGGCCTCGGAGGCCAGCTTGGTGATGCGCGCCCAATCCTTGGCGTCGACCGCGTCCTGCGGCGTCAGCCAGGAGCCGCCGCAGACCTTGACGTTGGGCAGCTTCAGGAATTGCGGCGCCGTCTCCAGCGAGATGCCACCGGTCGGGCAGAAAGCCACGTCCGGGAAGGGGCCGGCGAGCGACTTCAGCAGGTTGACGCCGCCGACGGCAACGGCCGGAAAAAGCTTCAGGAAGCCAAAGCCGGCCGCATTGGCCTGCATGACCTCGGAGGCCGTCGACACGCCGGGCAGCAGCGGCAGGCCCTGGGCCTGGCAGGCGGCGGCCAGTGCGTCGGTGTAGCCGGGGCTGACGCCGAACTGGCAGCCGGCATTCTTGGCGTTCGTCACGTCGGCCGGGCTGCGCAGCGTGCCGGCGCCGACGATGGCGCCCGGCACCCTGGCCATGGCTTCCATGGCCTGCAGGGCGACGGGGGTGCGCAGCGTCACTTCGAGCACGCGCACGCCGCCAGCAACCAGCGCTTCGGCCAGCGGCACGGCGTCTTCCAGGCGCTGGATGACGATGACGGGGATGACGGGGCCGTGGCTGGCCAGGCTCAGGGTGTCGATCATTTCAATTCTCCATAAGACCGGGGTATTCGGGCCGAGCGCTGGGCCGCTCCCGAGCCGGCCCGCTTGGCGAAGCTTGCGGCTCAATGCCGGAAGCTTTGGCGTCCCCTCGGGGGACCGGCCAGGCTGGCGCGCGTTCAGCGCCGCCAGACTGGACGAGGGGCTGTCTCACTTCACAACCAGGTGCAGGCGCCTTCTTCGGCGCTCAGGACATTGCGGCGCAGGCCGGCAAAGAGTTCGCGGCCTAGGCCGTGGGCATTGACGTCGGCTTCGTCCGGATCGAGCGTCGCCACCTCGCGGGCCGCCCAATCGGCCTCGTCGACCAGGGCGGCCAGCGTGCCGGTCTGCGCGCAAACGCGCACGACGTCGCCATCACGCAGCTTGGCCAGCGGCCCACCGGCCAGGGCCTCGGGGCTGACGTGGATGGCCGCGGGCACCTTGCCCGAGGCACCGCTCATGCGGCCGTCGGTGACCAGCGCCACCTTGAATCCCTTGCCCTGCAGCACGGCCAGCGGCGGCGTCAGCTTGTGCAGTTCGGGCATGCCATTGGCGTGCGGGCCCTGGAAGCGCACGACGACGATGACGTCGCGCTCCAGCTCGCCGTTCTTGAATGCGGTCAGCATGGCTTCCTGCGTCGTGAAGATGCGGCAAGGCGCCTCCACGGTGTGGCGATCCTCGGGCACCGCCGAGACCTTGATGACGGCGCGGCCGAGGTTGCCGGCCAGCAGCTTGAGGCCACCGGTGGCGCTGAAAGGCGCGGCGGCCGTGCGCACGACACCGTCGTCGCCACTGGCGGCCGGCAGCGGCTCGCGCACCACCTCGCCGCTCTGGCCCACCGCCCGCGGCACGAAGGCATAGGGGCGCAGGCTGTCGCCGGCGACTGAGATGACGTCCTCGTGCATCAGGCCGGCGTCCATCAGCTCACGGATGACGAAGCCCGGGCCGCCGGCGGCCTGGAACTGGTTCACGTCTGCACTGCCATTGGGGTAGACGCGCGACAGCAAGGGCACGACGGCGGACAGGTCGGAGAAGTCCGTCCAGTCGATCAGGATGCCGGCCGAGCGGGCGACGGCGACCCAGTGGATCAGGTGGTTGGTCGAGCCGCCAGTGGCGAGCAATGCCGCCATCGCGTTGACGATGCAGCGCTCGTCGACGAGGTGGCCGATGGGTTTGGCGGCCCGGCCCGCCACGCGGCCGCTGATGTTGATCGCCGTGGCGACAGCCTCGCGCGTCAGCGCCGTGCGCAGGTCGTCGTGCGGATGCACGAAGGCGCTGCCCGGCGTGTGCAGGCCCATGGCCTCCAGCAGCATCTGGTTGCTGTTGGCGGTGCCGTAGAAGGTGCAGGTGCCGGCGCCGTGATAGGCCGCCTGCTCGCTCTTCAGCAACTCGTCGCGGCCGACCTTGCCCTGGGCGTAGAGCTCGCGCACCTTGGCCTTGTCGCTGTTGGAGATGCCCGAGCTCATCGGCCCGGCGGGCACGAAGACGCAGGGCAGATGGCCGAAGTGCAGTGCGCCGATCAACAGGCCCGGCACGATCTTGTCGCAGATGCCCAGCAGCAGGGCCGCATCGAAGACGTCATGCGTCAGCGCTATTGCCGTGCCCATCGCGATGGTGTCGCGCGAGAACAGGCTCAGCTCCATGCCGGGCAGGCCTTGCGTCACACCATCGCACATCGCCGGCACGCCGCCCGCGACCTGCACCG
>NZ_JBFULE010000485.1:0-4024 GCF_056400485.1 Roseateles sp. P5_B10 | reverse complement strand
GGCATGGGCGACGGCGAGCGACTGCGCCAACTGCTGAACAGCGAGGCAGCACGGGACCTCAAGCGCGTGGAACTGGCGTCACCTGGCGGCCGCGTGCGCGAGGCTGAGCGCATGGCCGCGGCCTTGAAGGCGCGCGGCCAGGCCAGCCGCGCGGTGGGCACCTGCGCCAGCGCCTGCACCCTTGTCTTCCTGGCCGGGCAGCCCCGCCATATGACGGCCACGGGCGAGCTGGGTTTTCATCGCGCATCCACCGGCACCTACAACCCGGTCTTCGAGGAACTGGCCAACCAGCAATTGGCCAAGACCTACACCGAGCTGGGCCTGCCGCAGCCCATGATCGACAAGACGCTGCGCACACCTTCGCGCAGCATGTGGTTCGTGCCGCGCGACGAGCTGGTCTCCTACGCCTTGATCGCGCCAGCGCCACCCACACTGGCGGTGCCACTGCCGGCCGCCAATGCCACGCTGGCCGATTTCGACGATGCATTGCACATGCACCCCGTGTGGGAGGCGCTGGACAAGCGCACCCCAGGCACCGTGGACGACATCGCCAAGCGCATGCTGGCCGCCCACCAGGCCGGCGCCAGCGAGGAGGAGGTGCAAGCCACCGTGCTGTCGCCCCTGGCCCGCCAGATGCCGGATCTGCTCGGCGGCACCGACGCCGTGTTGCGCCACCGCTATGTGCAACTGGTGTCCGACCAGCTGAAGGCCCTGCGCACACCACCCGCGGGCGTCAGTGCCGGGGCCTGCCGCGACCTGCTCGACGGGCGCCTGGGCGTGCGCCCGCAGCTCCCGCAGGCCTTGCAGGTGCGCGAAGCCCAATGGCTGCAGGACGTGGCCAATGGCACGCTGCCACACCGGCAGCCCAAGCCGGTCAGCGCCCTTGAGATCGAGGTCCTTGAGCGCACCGTGGGGCCGACGGCCATGGGCATGCTGTCGCGCCTGTGGGTCGACGCGCCCGACGCGGCCAAACCCAGCGTCGCTGCCAGCTGCGACCCCGCCATCGCCATGCTGGACCGCCTGCAGGGCCAGCCCCCGGCCCGCCGGGACCTGGCGGAGCGGCTGCTCTTCCAGCCATCGCGCTGATCAGGACCGCATAAGTTCGCTTGGGTGAAATTACCCAGGCCAGCTGATGCCGGTCGTCCCTTCGCCCTTTCTACGATACCGCTCGGTTGCCAATTCGGCACCGCTTTTCATGGAGTTGCTTTCGTGACCATCGCCTCCCCGCTGCGCCTGCCTTTGCTTGGCGCCCTGCTCGGCCTCAACCTCGCCGCCCAGGCGGCACCGAGCGCGCCCGCCGCCGTCAGCTTCGACACCACGCCGCGTGCCGGCCAGCATCAACGACAGCAGATCGACCTGCAGGCCGTCATGAAGATGCGCGTCGAGGCCGGCCCCGACGCGACGGACGAGCAGCGCGCCAAGGCGGCTCAAGCCGCCGAGGGCATGGCGCTGATGGGGCCGATGAAGATGAGCATGCACATGGAGCAGACCATGCAGGTTGGCGCTGCGGACGGCGAGGGCTGGCTGCCGCTGAGCTTGTCGGTCGGCGCCAAGAGCGGCAGCGTGGAAATCGGTGGCAAGCCCGCACCGCTGCCCAGTCTAGGCAAGACCGACATGCGCATTGCAGCGCGCTTCAACCCCAAGGACTTCGGCTTCGAGGTGCAGAAGGTCGAGGGCGGTTCACCCGAGCTGAGCGAGGCCATGAGCAACCAGGGCAAGGCCGCGATCAGCGAGTCCCTGCAACTGCTCAAGGCCCTGAGCCAGCGCCCGCTGAAGGTCGGCGACAGCGTTGAGGTGCCGCTGAACATGGCCCTGCCCATGCCGCTGCCAGGCGGCGCCGGCGGCATGCAAGGCCTGGTGCGCTACACGCTGGCCCGCGTGGACAAGGGTGTGGCGCATTTCGACCTGAGCATGGACCTCAACATGAACATCGACACCCCGCTTCCCAAGCCGGCGGCTGCTGCATCCGCGGCCAGCGGCGCGGCCGCGGACGCGGCACCGCCGATGCTGCACATGCAGATCACGGGTGGTGGCAAAGGCACGAGCTCGCTGCGCCTGGCCGACCGCCTGCCGCTGGCCAGCCAGCTCGCCATGGACATGAAAATGACGATGAACGGGCCCGACAACGGCCGGATGTTCATGGACATGGACATGGTCGTGCAGTCCAAGGGCGAGTCCCTCGCCAAGCCCGCTGCCGCCAAGCCAGCGGTCAAGAAGGCGCCCTGAGCGGGCGCGCCAGGACTCGACTCTAAGGCGCCGACTTCTCCACGACGACAAAGGCGACGGCATAGTCCTGCTCGTCGCTGACCGTCACATGGGCGCTCAAGCCTCGGGCGGCGAACCAATCGGCCAGCGCCCCATGCAGTGCGATCTCGGGCTTGCCACTGCGCGCCTTGACAACCTCCATGGCCCGCCAGGTCATGGGCATGCGCATTCCCATGCCGATGGCCTTGGAGAAGGCCTCCTTGGCGGCGAAGCGCGTCGCCAGATAGGCCTCGCCGCGCGCGTCGACCTTGGCACGGCGCTCCCTGAAAACGGTCAGCTCGTGCGGGCCCAGCACCTTCTCGGCAAAGCGCTCACCGCGCCGCGCGAGCGTGGCTCGGATGCGGCGAATGTCGCAGACGTCGGTGCCGATGCCGTAAATCACTGGTACGCCGTGGCAATGACCTGTTGATAGCTACGCACCGTATCGGCGTAGCCCAGCTCCAATGCATCGGCTATCAGGGCATGGCCGATGGACACTTCCTGTACACCCGGGACATGGCGCAGGAACAGGCTGAGGTTGTCGCGATTCAGGTCGTGGCCGGCATTGATGCCCAGGCCGACCCTGAGCGCCGCCTCGGCCGTGGCCGTGAAACCGGCCAGCACGGCGTCCTGGCGTTCGGTACCGAAGGCGCTGGCAAAGGTCTCGGTATAGAGCTCGATGCGATCCGCGCCCAGCTCGGCCACGGCCGCCATCGCGGCCGGATTCGGGTCCATGAAGAGGCTGACGCGCACACCCAGGCTTTGCGCTTCATGGATCAACGGCTTCAGTCGCCCGGCGTCCTGCGGCAGCATCCAGCCATGGTCGGACGTGAACTGCTCTTCCGAGTCCGGCACGAAGGTGACCTGATGAGGCCGGTGCTTGCGCACGAAGTCCATCAGGTTCTGCGTCGGGTTGCCCTCGATGTTGAACTCGGCTTGAGGCCAATCCTTCAGGAAGGCGGCGAGGTCCTCGACGTCACTGGCGCGGATATGGCGAGCATCGGGCCGTGGATGCACGGTGATGCCCTGGGCACCTGCCAGCAGGCACTGCTCAGCCGCACGCAGCACGCTGGGGATCCCGAGGTGGCGTGTGTTGCGCAACAGCGCGACCTTGTTGACGTTAACGGACAGCGCGCAGCGGGCGCCGGCGTGGGCAAGCGGGTTCATGCCCCCATCGTAGTGGAGCGTCACAACCCCTGGCGCGTCAGGGGGAGGTGCTGAGCACCATCAGCAGTCCGTCGCGCACGTCACCACCGGCCGGCAGCCAGACGACCGAGAAACCGCGCTTCGCGTCCCCGGCGGCCGTGAAGCGCTGCTGCCAGGCCGGGTTGCCGGTCTCCACGCGGCCGGCACTGGCGGCGAGCTTCCAGGCCGGCGTGGCAGCCTGCTGGTAATGGCCCAGCACGACCTCCCAGGCGGTATCGCCGGGCAGCCGGTAGAGCTGGGTGTCCACGACCCGCGCCTGCATCGCCTTGCTGACAACCACGTTGGCACGGCGAGCGGCGGACAGCGAAGGCTCACCGAAATGATCCCAGTCCACCGCCACGGCGCCGGCCGGCGGAGTGGGCAGCGCCACGACCGGCGTTGCGGTGGCGGCGGTGCTCATCATCAGCAAGCCCAGGCCGGCGAGCAGGCAGGCGCGGCGGGCCGGGTCGGTGGGAAGTTGGGACTCATGGCTTGGCATGTTCGCGGGTGACGATCCAGGTGCCGTTGAAGGCCGCACCGGCGCCGCTGCTGGCGGCCTGCTCCAGATCGGGACGGCCGTTGGGCAGGGTGCGCG
>NZ_JBFULE010000484.1:0-4036 GCF_056400485.1 Roseateles sp. P5_B10 | reverse complement strand
CCCCACAGCTCGCCATTGACGAAGTTGCCCAGGCGCACGGCCATGATGCCGGTCGGCACGCAGGGCGCGATCAGGTCTGACACCTCGAAGAAGCTGCGGCCGCGACGGCGCCCGAACAGGTACAGGCCCAGCAGCACGCCGAGCAGGCCGCCGTGGAAAGACATGCCGCCATCCCAGACCCGGATGATCTCGGTCAGGTGATGGACGTAGTAACCGGGCTTGTAAAAGAAGCAGTACCCCAGCCGTCCGCCCAGCACGACGCCCAGCACGCCGTAGAACAGCACGTCGTCCACGTCCCGCTTGGTCCAGCCCACGGCTGCATGCTGGGGCATGCGCGAGCGCAGCGTAGCCAGCCACAGGAAGAGGCCAAAGGCGATCAGGTAGGTGATGCCATACCAATGGATGCCACCGGAACCGATGTGGACGGCGATGGGGTCGAACTGAGGATGAACCAGCATGGCTCGATGGGAAGAAGAGCGGCCGGCATCATAGCCAGCGCCCTCCTCCCGCCCCGTCAGGCCAGGTCGGCCAGCAGCTTTTTCGCCTCGTCGACGTTGCGCGGATTGGCGCGCTTGTTCTGCACGAAGCGCTCGAGCGCCGCCCTGGCACCGGCCTTGTCGCCCTTGGCGATCAGGGCCTGGCCCAGGCGATGGTCGATGGGCATGCGCTCCGCACCTTCCAGGGCCCGCGCGCGCTCGAAGGCCTTGACGGCTTCATCGAGCTGGCCCTGCTCCGTCAGCACACGGCCCAGGCCATAGGGGCCGGCGGCGTGGCCGGGATAGTCGCGCTGCAGGGCCTCGAAGATGCCGCGGGCCTTGGGCAGGTTCTTCTGCTCCATGAACTCGAAACCCAGGCGCGTCCACTGGCCGCGCAGCTCGCGGACCACCGTGCGGTCGTCGCCCGGTTTGGCGCTGGCCAACTCGCGCTCGGCGCCGGCCCAATCCTTGTCGTTCATGGCGAGCATGGCGCGCAGCACCTTGGCCTGCTCGGGCTGGCGCGGCTGCGCCTCCGCGGCCAGCTCCTTGGCCTTGGGCACGCTGCCGCCGGCAAAGCCCGGGGCCATCAGATAGAACTGCGTCAGGCCGCTGCGTGCCTCGAACAGCGCCGGATCGAGCTCGACGGCCTTGGCGAACTGCTCCTTGGTCTTGCTCGCCAGGCCAGGCATCTTGAAGACGCTGGCCGCCATGGCCTGCTGGCCGTAGACACGCCCAAGGGCATAGCTGCAGACGGCCTGCGGGCGCTTCTCTGAGCAGTTTTGCAAGGCAGGGATGGCTGCCTCCAACCGGGCACCGTCGTTGTCGTCGACGGCGGCCATGGCGAGAGCGACAGCGGCCTGGTCGTCATCACCCTTGGCTTTGGCGGCGCGCACGAGGTCGGCGGTCTTGCCGGCATCCAGCCACGCCTGCCATTGCGGGTCCTTGAGCAGGTCGGCCTGGGCGGCGCCGGCCAGCAGGGCCAGGGCGAGGGGGAGCAGGCGAAGGGTCATGCAGGGGTCTCCAGAGTGTGAATTCGTTAACGTTGCAGCAGCATCCACGGCGACACGGGTTTTTACGCATGACTTCAGGCATGGGTGCGCACGTGCTCGACGAAGCGCGCGACGACGGGCGGCGCGTCGGCGCGCCAGATCAGGCTGGTCTCGACCTGCGGTGCACCGGGCAAGGCCCGGTAGGTCACGCCGGCCCGTTGCAGGCCCTGCAGGCTGGCCGGCACCCAGGCCACGCCGATGGCGGCGGACACGAGGTTGACGATGGTCTGCATCTGGATGGCCTCCTGGGCCACGCCAGCCGCACCGTGGTGGGCCAGGATGGCGTCGTAGAGCGACGGCGCCACCTCGCGCGGAAAGATCACCAGCGGCGCCGCGCGGCATTGGAGGTCTGTGGGTGTTTCATCGCTGCTGGGCAGGGCCAGCACCAGCGGCTCGACGCCGATGGACAGGCGCTGGAAGCCAGCCGGCGCGGCGCCCGGCGTGTGGATGACGAAGCCGGCGTCGATGCTGCCGGCCTCGAACTCGCGCAGCTGCACGTCCAGCGTCGCTTCGCGCAGCGCCAGGGCCACCTGCGGGCAGGCCTCGCGAAACGAGCGCAGCCATTGCGGCAGGCCGCCAAAGCCGACCGTCGACACAAAGGCCAGCCGCAACCGGCCGGCCAGGCCGTCGGCAACCGCCCTCACCTCGGCCGGCAGCGCTGCGGCCTCAAGCAGCAGCTTGCGCGCCGACGCCTGCAGCGCCGCTCCCGCCGGCGTCAGTCGCACGCTGCGGCTGCTGCGCTCGAAGAGCTGCACGCCGAGCTGGACCTCCAGCTTGCGCACGGCCTGGGTCAGCGGCGGCTGGCTCATGTGCAGGCGCTCGGCGGCACGGCCGAAGTGCAGCAGCTCGGCCACGGCGAGGAATTGCTGGAGGGGGCGCAGTTCGATCATTGATTCACCACGCATATCAATTCAGAGTGAACAATATATTTGAAAAGCAAACTCAGGCGCGCCAAACTGCCGGCTTCTCCAGGAGACCGTCATGAGCTTCAACCGCCGTAGCAAGAACATCACCGAGGGCGTTGCCCGTGCGCCCAACCGTTCCATGTACTACGGCATGGGCTACCAGGAGAGCGACTTCGGCAAGCCGATGATCGGCATCGCCAACGGCCACTCGACCATCACGCCCTGCAACTCCGGCCTGCAAAAGCTCGCCGACGCCGCCGTCATCGGCCTCAAGGCCGCCGGCGCCAACGCCCAGCTGTTCGGCACGCCGACCATCTCCGACGGCATGGCCATGGGCACCGAGGGCATGAAGTACAGCCTGGTGTCGCGCGAGGTCATCTCCGACTGCGTGGAGACCTGCGTGGGCGGCCAGTGGCTGGACGGCGTGATGGTCATCGGCGGCTGCGACAAGAACATGCCCGGCGGCATGATGGGCATGCTGCGCGCCAATGTGCCGGCCATCTACATCTACGGCGGCACCATCAAGCCCGGCCACTACAAGGGCCAGGACCTCAACATCGTCAGCGTCTTCGAGGCCGTGGGCCAGTTCAGCGCCGGCAAGATGAGCGAGGAAGATTTCTGCCAGATCGAGAAGCGCGCCATCCCCGGCAGCGGCTCCTGCGGCGGCATGTACACGGCCAACACCATGAGCTCGGCCTTCGAGGCCCTGGGCATGAGCCTGCCCTACTCCTCCAGCATGTCCAACGTCGAGGACGAGGTGGTCGAGAACGTCAAGCTGGCGGCCGACTGCCTGGTGGAGGCCGTCAAGGCCGACCTGAAGCCGCGCGACATCGTCACCAAAAAGGCCATCGAGAACGCCGTCGCCGTCATCATGGCCACGGGCGGTTCAACCAACGCGGTGCTGCACTTCCTGGCCATCGCCCACGCGGCCGAGGTGGACTGGACCATCGACGACTTCGAGCGCATGCGCAAGAAGATCCCGGTGCTGTGCAACCTCAAGCCCAGCGGCAAATACCTGGCCGTGGACCTGCACAAGGCCGGCGGCGTGCCAGCGGTCATGAAGGAATTGCTGGCTGCCGGGCTGCTGCACGGCGACTGCATCACCATCACCGGCAAGACCGTGGCCGAGAACCTGGCCGACGTTCCCGCCTTGAGCGCCGACCAGGACGTCATCCAGCCCGTCGTCAAGCCCATCTACGCCGAAGGCCACCTGGCCATCCTGCGAGGCAATCTCTCGCCCGAAGGCTGCGTGGCCAAGATCACCGGCCTCAAGACGCCCGTGATGACGGGCCCGGCGCGGGTCTTCGATGACGAACAGAGCGCGCTGGCCGCCATCATGGCCAACAAGATCGTGGCCGGCGACGTCATGGTGCTGCGCTACCTCGGCCCCAAGGGCGGCCCCGGCATGCCGGAGATGCTGGCCCCCACCGGCGCGCTGATCGGCCAGGGCCTGGGCGAGAGCGTGGGCCTCATCACCGACGGCCGCTTCTCGGGGGGCACCTGGGGCATGGTGGTCGGCCACGTGGCGCCGGAGGCCTATGAAGGCGGCGTCATCGCGCTGGTGCAGGAGGGTGACTCCATCACCATCGACGCCCATCAACTCAAC